>NZ_JAXOJX010000104.1:0-21483 GCF_034427735.1 Azohydromonas lata | reverse complement strand
GCTGCGGGCTTGGCGCGCGCCGGCGCCGCGGCGCCGGCGGACGAGCCCCGGCGCTTGCGTTGCGGCTGCGAGGCCTCGCGCACGGCCTGCACCAGGGCGTCGCGCTCCTCGGACGTGCCCAACGAGAAGTCTTCCCACCACTCGGCCAGGTCGGCGTCGGCCTGGCCCACGTCGGCGCGCAGGCGCAGGAAGTCGTAGCCGGCGCGAAAGCGCGGCTGCTCCACCAGCGCGAAGGGCGCGTTGCCCGTGCGGCGATCGAAGCGGGGCTGCATCAGCCAGATCTCGCGCATGTCGGCGGCGAGCTTGCCGCGGCCGGAGATGTCGCCGATGCGCGCGTCGAACACGGCGTCGATGGCCTGCTGCAGCGCGGGCACGGGCGGCTCGCCCGCGTCCTTCAGTTGCGCCCAGCGCGACTGCACGTCATGCCACAGCATGCACGCCAGCATGAAGCTGGGCGCCACGGCGCGGCCATCGGCCACGCGGCGGTCGGTGTCCTCCAGCGCCAGGCGGATGAAGCGCTCGCGCACCTCGTCGGCGTTGAACACCACCTCCAGCAGCGGGAACACGCGCTGCATGCCCTGCTTGCGCAGCTCGTCCAGGCTGCGCAGCGCGTGGCCGGTCTGCAGCAGCTTGATCATCTCGTCGAACATGCGCGAGACGGGCACGTTGTCCAGCAGCTCCATCACCCGCGGCATGGGCTCGCGCGTGCGGGCCTCGATCTCGAAGCCCAGCTTGGCCGCGAAGCGCACCATGCGGATGAGGCGCACCGGATCCTCGCGGTAGCGCAGCTCCGGCTCGCCGATGATGCGCAGCAGCCGCTTCTTCACGTCGCGCACGCCGCCGTGGTAGTCCACCACGATGCGCGTGGTGGGGTCGTAGTACATGGCGTTGATGGTGAAGTCGCGCCGCGCCGCGTCCTCGATCTGCGGACCCCAGACGTTGTCGCGCAGCACGCGGCCGCTGGCGTCCACCACGTGGCTCTTGCCGGCCAGCTCGCTCTTGGAGGTCTTCTCGTTGCCCTCCACCTGCTCGGCGGCGCTGGCGTCCAGGTAGGCGCGGAAGGTGGACACCTCCACCACCTCGTGGTCGCGGCCGCGGCCGAAGATGACGTGCACGATGCGAAAGCGCCGGCCGATGATGAAGGCGCGGCGGAACAGCCCCTTCACCTCCTCGGGCGTGGCGTTGGTGGCGACGTCGAAGTCCTTGGGCCGCAGGCCCACCAGCAGGTCGCGCACGGCGCCGCCGACGATGTAGGCATCGAAGCCCGCCTCCTGCAGCGTGCGCACCACCTTGACGGCGCGGTCGTCCAGCAGCGAGGCATCGATGCCGTGCTCGCTCTCCGGCACCTCCACGCGTTCGCCCAAGGGAATGCGCGGCGCCTTGGGCTCGGACTTGCCGCCGCCGAGCAGCCGGCCGATGAGGGTCTTGATCATGCGAACAGCTTGAGGATGGGCCAGCCGCGCGCGAGGGCGATCGCCTCCAGCGCGGAGCCCGGGTTGGTGGCCACCGGGGAATCGACCTGCTCCAGCAGCGGCAGGTCGTTGGTGGAGTCGCTGTAGAAGTGCACGCGGCTGAAGTCGGCTTGCGTGCGGCCCAGGCCGGCGAGCCAGTCGCGCACCCGCGCTATCTTGCCCTCGCGGTAGGAGGGCACGCCGTCGATGGCGCCGGTGACGCGGCCCTGCGCGTCGCGCGCCAGGCGCAGCGCGATGAGGTGCTCCACGCCGAAAGCCTGCGCGATGGGCGCGGTCACGAACTCGTTGGTGGCGGTGACGACGGCGCACAGGTGGCCGGCGTCCTGGTGCTTGCGCACCAGGGCCAACGCCTGCGGATGCATCTGCGGGCGGATCACCTCCGCCATGAAGCGCTCGCGCGCGGCCAGCGCCTCGGCCTCGGGGCGCGCGCGCCAGGCGGAGGTGGCGAAGTCGATGTAGGCCGGCAGGTCCAGGCGCCCGGCCTGGTAGTCGGCGAAGAAGCCGTCGTTGCGCGCGCGCCAGGCCTCGCCGTCCGCCCAGCCCAGGCGGACCATGAATTCGCCGAAGGCGTGGTCGGAGTCCCCGGGCAGCAGCGTGCCGTCCAGGTCGAATAGAGCCAGTTCCATGTTGTCCTTGTTCTCGTGTGCGGCCACCTCAGGCGCCCTCCTCGGCCAGCATGCGCCGCAGCAGCGGCACGGTGACGGCGCGGCGCTGTGCCAGCGCGAAGCCGTCGAGCCGGTCCAGCAGCGCCATGAGGTGCTTGAGGTCGCGGTCGAAGTGGTTCAGCAAGTAATCCATCACGTCGTCGGTGAGCTCGATGCCGCGGCGCTGCGCCTCGTGCTGCAGCGTGGCGCGGGCCTCGTGCTCGGCCAGCGGCTGTAGCGCGAACACGTCGCCCCAGGCCAGCCGGGTGCGCAAGTCCTCGCGCACGGGCAGGTCCACGGGCGGCACGCGGCCGGCGGCCACCACCTGCACCTGGAACGTGGCGGCGTCGATGAAGGCCGCGAACGCGGCCTGCTGGTGCAGCGGGTCCAGCCGCTCGCAGTCGTCCATGACCAGCAGCGTCCAGCCCTCGTCCACCTCCCAGGGCACCGGATCGGCGGCGTTGAACCAGCCCACGCGCTCACCGGCGAGCTGGCGCTCGTGCACCAGCGCCTGCAGCAGGTGGGTCTTGCCGCTGCCTTGCGGACCCCACAGGTACAGCGGCGCGAGCGCGGCCGAGCCCCGGCCGAGCCGGCGCAGGTGCTGCACGGCGGCCGCGTTGGCGCCGGGCACGAAGCCATCGAAGCTCGGTACCCGCTCGAAAGCGATCGGCAAGGGAATCTGTTTCATCCGGATTCGGGTCCGGCCGGCCCGCGCCGGCACCGCGGCCCGGTGCGACCGGCAAAGGGACCGGTTCCACCGGCGGCACGCGCCGGCGCGGTCGGCGGCGGCACCGGCGCCACCAGTGGCGCACTGGCGCGGCCGGCCGCTGGCGGACTGCGGGCGCGATTGTAGGGGGCTGACGCCCCTCAACCCCGGGGCACGGAAATGGCACGCGCCGGGCGCGGGCACGGCACCGGGGGCGTCAGTGCAGCCGCGGCTGGCCGTGGCGGCGCAGCTCTTCCAGCCGTTCGGTGAGCGCGGGCGCGTCGGCCGCCTGCGGATGCTGGCGCAGGTACTGCGCCAGGTCCTGCGCCGCGGCGGCGTACTGGCCCAGCTCGGCCTGGCAGAGGCCGCGGTCGCGCCGCTCCTCCCAGTCCTGCGGCAGCAGCAGCACCAGACGCTGCTCCACGGCCAGCAGCCGCACCCAGTCGCCGGCGCTGCGGTGGATTTCCTTCAGGTTGCGCAGCAGCCGCGCCAGGATCTCGCGCGGCGGCGCGGCCTGCAGGAACAGCTCCAGCGGCGCCTCGAAGTCGCCCACCAGGCCCTGCTGGCGGCGGTAGGGCTGCAGCCGCTCGTCGAGCTGCTCGCGCGAGAGCGAGCGCCCGTTGAACGGGTCCAGCACCACCTCGCCCTGCGGCATGTGCAGCTTGACCAGGAAATGCCCGGGAAAGGAGACGCCGTGCGCCTGCAAGCCGATGTGGTCGGCGATCTCGATGTAGAGCAGCGCCAGCGTGATGGGAATGCCGCGCCGCGTCACCAGCACCTGGTGCAGATAGCTGTTGGCCAGGTCGTAGTAGTCGTTGACGTTGCCCGCGAAGCCCAGCTCCTGGAAAAAGTAGCGGTTGAGGCTGCGCAGCTTGAACATGGGCGCCGCATCGGCCGGCAGCCGCCGGCGCAGCCGCTCGGCCAGGGTGTCCACCTCGTGCAGCACGGACTGGGTGTCCAGCTGAGGGTAGTCGTCCTGCGCGACGCTCACCGCCGCTTCGAAGGTGGAAAGGCTCGCGTCGTCGGCCACGAGCGCCGCGAAATACTCCAGCGCCGTCGGAGGCTGGAACTGCCGGAAATGCATGCCGCCGCTCATGAGAGGCAGTGTAGGCCCACGCGCTCAGCCCCGGCGCAGCAACTGCTTGGGCTTGAGGCCGGAAAGCATCAGCGTGCCGAAGTAGATGACGCCCGCCCCCACCATGGCCGCGGCCATGCAGGCGATGCGCACCAGCTCGCGCATGTTGGCCCAGTCCAGGTGGTCGTTGAGCCAGGAGAGGCCGGCACCCATGGCCGCGCTGGCGGCCAGCAGCTGCATCAGGTAGCGGACCCAGCCCGGCCCCGGCCGCCACAGGCCCCGGCGCCACAGCAGGAACAGCAGCGTGCCGGCGTTGACCAGCGCCCCGAGGCTGGTGGAGAGCGCCAGCCCCGCGATGCCCAGCCCCCCGCCGAACACGAACACGAGGTTGAAGAGCTGCGTGAGGACGAGCACGGCCACGGCCACGCGCACCGGCGTGCGCGTGTCCTGCCGGGCGTAGTAGCCCGGAGCCAGGATGCGTATGGAGACGATGCCGATCAGCCCAACGCCATAGCCCACCACCGCCAGCGCCGCGCCGCGCAGGTTGTCCGCGTCGGCGGCGAAGGCGCCGCGCTGGTAGAGCGTGGCCACCAGCGGCTCGGCAAAGACCAGCAGCGCCAGCGCGCAGGGCATGGCCACCAGCAGCAACTGGCGCAGGCCCCACTCCAGCATGCCGGAGTAGGCGGCTTCGTCCTTGCGCGCGTGCGCAGCCGAGAGCTGTGGCGTGAGCACCACGCCCAGCGCCACGCCCAGCAGCGCGGTGGGGAATTCCATCAGCCGGTCGGCGTAGGTCAGCAGCGAGACCGCGCCCGCGCCGAGCTGGGAGGCGATCTGCGTGTTGATGAGCTGCGAGATCTGCGCCACCGACACGCCCAAGAGCGCCGGGGCCATCTTGCGCAGCACGTCGTGCACGCCCTCGTGGGTCCAGGCCGCGCGCACGCCGCGCCAGCTGAGGCTGAAGCGCGGCATGGCGTTGATGCGCCGCAGCGCCGGCACCTGCACGGCCAGTTGCAGCACGCCGCCCACCATCACGCCGGCGGCCAGCGCGTAGATGGGCTCGATGCCCAGCCGCTCGAACAGCGGCACGCCCAGCATGAGCGCGACGATCCAGGCCAGGTTGAGCAGCACCGGCGTGGCCGCCGGCACCATGAAGCGCCGCCAGGTGTTGAGGATGCCCGCGGCCAGCGCCACCAGCGACATGCAGGCGATGTAGGGGAACATCCAGCGCGTCATCACCACGGCGTGGTCGTAGCCGCCGCTGTCGCGCAGGCCCTCGCCCATGAGCCACACCAGCAGCGGCGCGCCCACGATGCCGATGGTGCAGATCACCACCAGCGTCCACAGCAGCATCGTGGCCACGGCATTGATGAGGCGCTGCGTGGCCTCGTCGCCATCGCGCGCATGCGAGGCCGCCAGCAGCGGGACGAAGGCCTGCGAGAAGGCGCCCTCGCCCACCAGGCGGCGCAGCAGATTGGGGATGCGAAAGGCGACGTTGAAGGCGTCGGTGAGCGCACTGGCGCCGAAGACCGAGGCCTGCAGCAGGTCGCGCACCAGCCCCGTGATGCGCGAGGCGAGCGTGAGCAGGGAGACGGTGGACGCGGCCTTGAGCAGGTTCATGAGGCGGGCCGCGGTGCGCGCGCTTTGGGCATGAAGCCCGCGCGGCAAAAGGACACGGCAATAGCGGCGAAGAGCCGGCGATTATAGGAAGACCACCCGCGCGGCTCGGACCAGGCTTTCGCCCATCAACTTCGGAATGCTATACTCGCCGGCTTTCCACCCTGGACCCACCACACCAGCATGGCTACCTCTTCCAAAGCCAAGAAGAAAACCGTCCGCATCGCGTCTGGCCGCAAGCGCGCTCGCCAGGACGTGAAGCTGAACGCCGCCAACACCGCGCTGCGTTCGAAGTTCCGCACCGCCATCAAGAGCGTGCAGAAGGCCGTTGCCGCCGGTGATGCCGCCAAGGCCACCGACGTGTTCAAGGCCGCCCAAAGCGTGATCGACTCCGTCGCCGACAAGGGCATCTTCCACAAGAACAAGGCCGCCCGCCAGAAGAGCCGCCTGGCCGCCAAGGTCAAGGCCCTGTCGCTGGCTTCCTCCGCTGCTGCTGCCTGACAAGGCGGTTCCCAGGGGGATATGAAAAAGGCCCGCAGCGCGGGCCTTTTTTCATGGCCGCCCGCTGCTTGAGCGTCGGCTCGCACGGGCATCGCGACCCCCTGCCGCGATGGCAGGACGGCTGAAGCCGTCGCGTCGGCAGCGCGCCTTTCGGTTGCGCGCGCCACCTTCCGCTGAACAGACTTACTTGACCGCGTCCGCCTTCTCGGCGGGCTTGGCGGGGCTTTGCTGCGGCTGCGCCGCGGCGGCCGGCTTGTCCGGCAGCAAGCAGGCCTCGGCCACCTGCAGCTCGTTGTCGCGCGCGAAGTTCATGACGAAGTCCCAGGCGCGCACGTCCACGTCCTTGAGCGCCTCGCTCACGATCACGCACTTGACGCCGTTGATCACGCGCGGCACGCACAGCGGCGAGTAGCCGATGTGCGCGCCCGGGCCGGTGCGCGCGCCGCCGGGTCGGAAGGAGGACATGGCACCCGCCAGCCGCTCGGCCCAGTCGCTGGGCCTGAAGGTGCGACCTTGGAGAGTGATCCCCTGGATAAAAACTTCTCGGGGTTTGGACATGCGAACGGGGGGTGGAGTTCGATGGGAGAGCCGGCCCGGTGGCCGCGCAAAGCGGGCGACATTGTGCCTCCATACGGGTTTCCCCGGCCTGACGCCCCTGACAGCTCACGGCCGACCTGCAGCGCAATGTGCGCTTTGGCCGAAACAAGCCATCCCGCAAGCGCGGCATAGAATCCCGAGCTTGGCCGGCCCATGTCGCGCAAGACATGCCCGGCTTCGGTTTTTTTGTGCGGAGCCCCCCACCGATGAACGCCACTTCCCCGTCGCCCCTGATGAACACCTACGGCCGCCTGCCCTTTGCGCTGTCGCACGGCCGGGGCTGCAGGGTGTGGGACACCGACGGCAAGCAATACCTCGATGGCCTGGGCGGCATCGCCGTCAACACGCTGGGCCACGCCCATCCCAAGCTGGTGCCGGCGCTGCAGGACCAGATCGCCAAGCTCATCCACTGCTCCAACTACTACCGCGTGCCGCTGCAGGAGCAGCTCGGCGCCAAGCTGGTGGCGCTTTCCGGGCTGACCAACGCCTTCTTCTGCAACTCCGGCCTGGAAGCCAACGAGGCCGCGATCAAGATCGCGCGCAAGTACGGCCATGACCGCGGCATCGAGTTCCCCGAGGTCATCGTCTACGAGAAGTCCTTCCACGGCCGCTCCATCGCCACGCTGTCGGCCACGGGCAACACCAAGGTCCAGGCCGGCTTCGGCCCGCTGGTGGAAGGTTTTGTTCGCATTCCGCTCAACGACCTGGCCGCCGTCGAGGAAGTGGCACGCACCCGCCCCAACGTGGTCGCGGTGTTCCTGGAGACCATCCAGGGCGAAGGCGGCATCAACCCCGCGCGCTGGGAATACCTGCAGGGCCTGCGCAAGCTGTGCGACGAGCGCGAGTGGCTGCTCATGCTCGACGAGGTGCAGTGCGGCATCGGCCGCACCGGCAAGTGGTTCGCGCACCAGTGGGCCGGCATCCAGCCTGACGTGATGCCGCTGGCCAAGGGCCTGGGCTCCGGCGTGCCCATCGGCGCGGTGGTGTGCGGCCCGCGTGCGGCCAACGTGTTCCAGCCCGGCAACCACGGCACCACCTTCGGCGGCAACCCGCTGGCCATGCGTGCCGGCCTGGAGACGCTGACCATCATGGAAGAGGACGGCCTGCTGCAGAACGCGGCCGAGGTCGGCGCCCACCTGCGCGCCGCGCTGGAGCGCGAGCTCGCGGGCAACGCCGCCGTGGTCGAAATCCGCGGCCAGGGCCTGATGCTGGGCATCGAGCTGGACCGCCCCTGCGGCGAGCTGCTGGGCCGCGCCGCCCAGGCCGGCCTGCTGCTGAGCGTCACCGCCGACCGCGTGGTGCGCCTGGTGCCGCCGCTGATCCTCACCCGTGCCGAAGCCGACGAGATCGTTTCGATCCTGTGCCCGCTGATCGCGCAGTTCGTCGCAGAAACCACCGCGCCATGAAGCCCGGAATGAGCCTGATGAAGCACTACCTGCAGTTCAAGGACTTGCGCGCCGAGGAGTACGCCTACCTCCTGGAGCGCACCGCCATCATCAAGAAGCGGTTCAAGAACTACGAGAAGTACCAGCCGCTGGCGGACCGCACGCTGGCCATGATCTTCGAGAAGGCCAGCACCCGCACCCGCGTGAGCTTCGAGGCCGGCATGTACCAGATGGGCGGCTCGGTGGTGCACCTGACCACCGGCGACAGCCAGCTCGGCCGCGCCGAGCCCATCGAGGACAGCGCCCGCGTCATCAGCCGCATGGTGGACCTGGTGATGATCCGCACCTTCGAGCAGTCCAAGCTCGAAGCCTTCGCGGCGCACTCGCGCGTGCCCGTCATCAACGGCCTCACCAACGAGTACCACCCCTGCCAGATCCTGGCCGATATCTTCACGTTCATCGAGCACCGCGGCTCCATTGCGGGGAAGACCGTGGCCTGGGTCGGCGACGGCAACAACATGGCCAACACCTGGCTGCAGGCGGCGGAAGTGCTGGGCTTCACGGTGCACGTGAGCACGCCCAGCGGCTACGAGATCGACGCCGCCGTGGCCGGCATCAAGAACGCCAACTGCTACAAGGTCTTCGCCGATCCGCGCGAGGCTTGCCGCAACGCCGACCTGGTGACCACCGACGTGTGGACCAGCATGGGCTACGAGGCCGAGAACGAGAAGCGCAAGCTGGCTTTCGCCGACTGGTGCGTGGACACCGACATGATGGCCGTGGCCCAGCCCGACGCCGTGTTCATGCACTGCCTGCCCGCCCACCGCGGCGAGGAGGTGACGGCCGAGGTCATTGACGGGCCCCAATCCGTTGTCTGGGACGAAGCCGAGAACCGCATGCACGTGCAAAAGGCGCTCATGGAGTACCTGCTGCTCGGCCGCATAGGCTGACGCCGCCGCGCCTTGCGCTGCCGCAGCCGCGAAGGCGGGCGGCAGCGTCGGGTAAGCCGGGGCGTGCAGCATGCGTAGCCCCCGCCTTTGCTTCCAGCCCGATGAAACTCGCCCTGATCACCGACCTGCACGCCAACCGCGAGGCGCTGGAGGAAGTGCTCGCCCACGCCCGCGGCCACGGCGCGCAGCAGTTCGCGCTGCTGGGCGACTTCGTGGGCTACGGCGCCGACCCGGGCTGGGTGCTGGACCAGGCGCGCGCCCTCGTGGAACAGGGTGCCTTTGCCGTGATGGGCAACCACGACGCGGCCACCGTGCGCGGCGCGCAGCCCACCATGCGGCCCACGGCGCGGCTGGCGGTGGAATGGACGCGCACGCAACTGGCGCCGGCGCAACTGAGCTTCCTGGCCGCCCTGCCGCTCACGCGCGAGCACGGCACCTGCCTCTTCGTCCACGCCAACGCCCACGCGCCGGCCGAATGGGAATACGTGCTCAGCCGCGCCGAAGCCGTGCAAAGCCTGCAGGCCACGCCCGCGCGCCACGTCTTCTGCGGCCACATGCATCTGCCCATGCTCTACCACCTGTCGGGCACGGGCAAAGCCGGCGACTTCGCGCCCGTGCCGGGCGTGCCCATTCCCGTGCTGCCGCACCGGCAGTGGCTGGCCATTCCCGGCGCCTGCGGGCAGCCGCGCGACGGCAACCCGGCCGCCGCCTACGCCATGTTCGACGACGAGGCCATGACCCTCACCTTCCACCGCGTGCCCTACGACCACGACGCCGCGGCGAAGAAGATCCTGGCCGCCGGGCTGCCGCCGGAGTTCGGCCAGCGCCTGCACGATGGACGCTGAGGCACAGCCCGCTGCGCCACACGAGGACGCGCACCACGCCCCGCTGCGCGCGGGCCGCGTCATAGACGGCTTCACGCTGCAGGAGCACCTGCACCAGGGCGGCATGGCCCACCTCTGGCGCGTCACGCACCCGGCGCACCAGCTCCCGCTGATCATGAAGGTGCCGCGCATCAAGGGCGGCGAGGACCCGGCCACCATCGTCGGCTTCGAGGTCGAGATGATGATCATGCCCATGCTGGCGGGCGTGCACGTGCCGCGCTTCATCGCCAAGGGCGACTTCGCGCGCCAGCCCTACATCGTCATGGAGCTCATCCCCGGCCACTCGTTGCGCCCGCGACTGGATGCCGCCCCGCTGCCGCTGCGCGAGGTGCTGGACCTGGGCGCACGCGTGGCCACCGCCCTGCACGACCTGCACCGCCAGCACGTCGTCCACCTGGACGTGAAGCCCAGCAACATCCTCTTCCGCCCCGACGGCAGCGCCGTGCTGGTGGACTACGGCCTCTCGCGCCACGACCACCTGCCGGACCTGCTGGACGAGGAGTTCACGCTGCCCATAGGCACGGGGCCCTACATGTCGCCGGAGCAGGTCCAGTTCGTGCGCAACGACCCGCGCAGCGACCTCTTCGCGCTGGGCGTGATGCTCTACCACTTCGCCACCGGCGAGCGTCCCTTCGGCCAGCCCACCAGCGTCGCCGGGCTGCGCCGGCGGCTCTACACCGAGCCCACGCCGCCGCGCACGCTGCGAGCGGACATGCCGCCGTGGCTGCAGGAGGTCATCCTGCGCTGCCTGGAGGTGGACCCCGACAAGCGCTGGCCCAGCGCCGCGCAGCTCGCGCTGGCGCTGCAGGAGCCCGCGCAGATAGAGCTCACCGAGCGCGCGCACAAGGCGGCCACGGCCGGGCGCTGGCGCACGCTGCGGCGCTGGCTGGCCTCGGTGGGCAGCGAGCCTCGCGCCACGGTGAGCGCCGGCGAGCAGGTGGCGCGCACGCCCATCGTCATGGCCGCGGTGGACGTGGACAACGCCGGCGAGGCGCTGCTGGAGCAGTTGCGCGAGACGGTGCGCCGCATCCTCTCCACCGAACCCGGCGCGCGGCTGGCCTGCGTGAGCGTCATGCGCACCGCGCGCATCGGCATGGACGAGCTGGTCGATGAGCAGGGCCGCAGCCACCACGTGCGCCAGCTCGTGGGCTTGAAGCACTGGGCCCGCCCCATCTCGCAGGCGCTGGACCTGGGCCACGGCAGGTTGACCTTCCACGTGCTGGAGGCGCCGGACCCGGCCGCGGCCATCATCGACTTCGCCCAGCGCACGCAGGTGGACCACATCGTCATGGGCGCGCGCGGCAACTCCGCGCTGCGCCGCTACCTGGGTAGCGTCTCGTCCCAGGTCGTGGCGCAAAGCGAGTGCACGGTCACCGTCGTGCGCGCAAGCGCGCCGCAAACGTGACGCGGCGCACGCTGGCGCGCTGACCCGCCCGCCGCCGCTGCGGCACCATGCGCGCCATGAGCAGTCCCACCGCCCCCGCCTCCTCCCAAGCTTCCCAGGACGCCAACGCCTGCACGGCCTGTGGCGCCTGCTGCGCGAGCTTCCGCGTCGATTTCGCGCGCGACGAGCTGTCCAGCGAGGGCGGCCACGTGCCGGACGGCTTGGCGGTGGACGTCAACGACAGCACCTGCCGCATGCGCGGCACGGACCACGCGCAGCCGCGCTGCGCGGCCCTGTACGGCAAGGTGGGCCAGAAGGTTCGTTGCGGCATCCACGAGTGGCGTCCGTCGCCCTGCCGCGAGTTCGGCATGCTGGCGCCGCTGGGCCTGCCCGACGACGCCTGCACCCGCGCGCGGCTGCGCCACGGGTTGCCACCACTTGCGCCGGCCTGAAAAAAGAGGCCATCGGCGGCCCGGTTAGAATGCCGGCTGTCATTGGGGAGTAGCCGCCCTCCGAGTCCAGCCCTGGACACTCAGCGAGAGGGGCCTGCGTCAACAGACTTGACCGCCTTGGAGCGGACATGGCGCAGGTGGTTCGTTTCAGCTTGGCGAGACCTTTGACCGATGTGCCTCCGGACATGGCCGGGGAGGCGCTCGGTCAATGGTGTGCACTTGCCGGCCGGAGAACCTTGTTTTGGAAGCCTTCCTCATATCCACCGGCATCGTGGCCCTGGCCGAAATGGGCGACAAGACGCAGTTGCTGTCGCTGCTGCTGGCAGCGCGCTTCAAGCGTCCCGTGCCCATCATCCTGGGCATCCTGGTGGCCACCCTCTTCAACCATGCCGGCGCGGGCGCGCTGGGCACGTGGATCACCGAGTGGCTGGGCCCGGACGTGATGCGCTGGATCCTGGGCCTGTCCTTCATCGCCATGGCGGGCTGGATGCTCATCCCCGACAAGCTCGACGAGGACGACAAGCCGCGCGGCCACTTCGGCGTTTTCGGCACCACGCTGGTGGCCTTCTTCCTGGCCGAGATGGGCGACAAGACGCAGATCGCCACCGTGGCGCTGGCCGCGCAGTTCGACGCTTTCTTCGCCGTGGTGGCGGGCACCACGCTGGGCATGATGATCGCCAACGTCCCCGCAGTGCTGCTGGGCGAGCGCGCCACGCGCAAGCTGCCCATCGCGGCCATTCACCGCATCGCCGCCATCATCTTCGCCCTGCTGGGCCTGGCCGTGCTGCTGCGGCTGGATGCGGCGCTGTCGCTGTCCTGAGGGGCCGCCGATCGCCACGCTGCGCCGCGGGTCCGCGACGCCGTGGTCACAATCGCTGTGGACAGACCAAGAAGGACGCCCATGGACCATCTCGCCGTTTCCCGCCTGCAGCGCCTGCGCCAGGCGCTGCGGCAGCGCACGCTGGACGCGCTGCTCGTCCCCTCCAGCGACCCGCACCTCTCCGAGTACCTGCCCGAGCGCTGGCAGGGCCGGCAGTGGCTCTCCGGCTTCACCGGCTCCATGGGCACGCTGGTGGTGGCCGCCGACGCCGCGGCGCTCTTTGCCGACAGCCGCTATTGGGACCAGGCCGAGCGCGAGCTCGCCGGCAGCGGCATAGAGCTGGTGAAGATCCCCACCGGTGCCATCTCGCACGTGGCCGAATGGCTTGCGCGCGTGCTGCCGCGCGGCGCCACGCTGGCGGCCGACGGCAGCGTGCTGGGCCTGGCCACGGCGCAGGCGCTGCGCGGGGCGCTGGAGCCCCTGGGCATCGCGCTGCGCACCGACGCCGACGTGCTGGCCGACATCTGGCCGGACCGCCCGGCATTGCCCGCCGCACCCGTGTACGAGCACGCCGCGCCGCACGCCACCGTGCCGCGCGCCGACAAGCTCGCGCAGGTGCGCCAGGCCATGGCGCGGCGCGGCGCGGCCTTGCACTTCATCTCCAGCGTGGACGACGTGGCCTGGCTGCTCAACCTGCGCGGCGCGGACGTGGACTACAACCCCGTCTTCCTCGCCCACCTGCTGCTGGACGAGCAGCGCGCCACGCTCTTCGTGGGCGAAGGCAAGGTGAGCAACGCCTTGCGCGAGCGGCTGCAAGCCGACGGCGTGCACCTGGCGCCCTACGCCGACGCCGCCGCCGCGCTGGCCGGCGTTGCGGCCGACGCCGTGCTGCTGCTGGACCCCAAGCGCGTGACGCTGGCCTTCCGCGAGCAACTGCGCTGCGAGGTGGTGGAAGCCATCAACCCCAGCACCCTGCTCAAGAGCCGCAAGACGGCCGAGGAAGCCGCGCACGTGCGCGAGGCCATGGCCGAGGACGGCGCCGCCATGTGCGCCTTCTACGCCCGCTTCGAAGCGGCGCTGGCGCGCGGCGAACGGCTGACCGAGCTGACGGTGGACGAGTGGCTCAGCGCCGAGCGCGCGCGCCGCGCCAACTTCGTGGGCCTGAGCTTCCCGGTGATCGCCGGCTTCAACGCCAACGGCGCCATGCCGCACTACCGGGCCACGCCGGAGCTGCACGCCGCCATCGAAGGCGACGGGCTGCTGCTCATCGACTCCGGCGGCCAGTACCTGGGCGGCACCACCGACATCACGCGCGTGTGGGCCATAGGGACGCCCTCGGCGGCCATGAAGCGCGACTACACGCTGGTGCTCAAGGGGACCCTGGCGCTGTCGCGCACGCGCTTTCCGCGCGGCACGCTCAGCCCCATGCTGGACGCCATCGCCCGCGCGCCGCTGTGGGCCGAGGGCATCGAGTTCGGCCACGGCACGGGCCACGGCGTGGGCTACTTCCTCAACGTGCACGAGGGGCCGCAAAGCATCAGCAAGGCCATGCCGGACGCCAGCATGGCCATGGAGCCGGGGATGATCACCTCCATCGAGCCCGGCGTGTACCGCAGCGGCCGCTGGGGCGTGCGCATCGAAAACCTGGTGCTCAACGTCGCGGCGCAGACGGCCGAGAACGGCGCCTTCGGCGAGATGCTGGAGTTCGAGACGCTCACGCTGTGCCCCATGGACACGCGCTGCATGGACATGGGCCTGCTGCGCCCGGACGAGCGGGCGTGGATCAACGCCTACCACGCCACCGTGCGCGAACGCCTGGCGCCGCGCGTCGAGGGCGACGCCCTGGCCTGGCTGATGAAGCGCACCGAGCCGATCTGAGCCTGCCGCGCCGGCCGCCTCGGCGGCCCGCCATGAGCGCTCGCCAACGCCGACGGCCGCCCTCACCGGCGGCCGTCTTGCTTGGGCGAAGGCGGCCGGCGGCCTCCCCCAGTTGGGGGAAGGAAGAACTACCGACGCCGTGGCGGGAACAGGCGCTGCCCCATTGGCCTCACCCGAAAGGGGGCCCACACTGGTGTGGAGCTTCGAGGGCATGCCGCATGGACCACCTGTCGCCTGAACCACGTTGCTGTACCTCCGGCCGCCAGCCCTGCAGGCTGCGACGTCCGGAGTGCCTGCCGGCCGCGCTGCCGGCGGCTTTGCTCATCACGCTGCTGGCCGCCGCCTGCGGCGCGCAGGCCCAGGAGCGCACCCGGGTGGCCGCCGTCACCTACACGCTGGGCAGCACGAGCGTGCCGCAGCAAGGCGAGCAGTCCGAGCACCGCCGGCTGGAAGTGGTGCGTTGGGCGGCGCAGGGCGACAGCGCCTGGGGCATGTCCTTGGGCGCCAGCCGCGATGGGCTGAACCCGCCGCGGCCGGAAGTCGGCGTGCGCTGGCGCTCGCGGCTGGAAGGCAACCAGCGGCTGGACCTCTCGGCCTGGCGCCGCATCACCGCCAACGGCGCCGCCGCCTCGCCGGAGGCCCAGGACGAAGCGGCGCTGCAAACCCGCATCGAGCTGCAGTTCACCAGCCCGCGCAGCTCGGCTTCATTGGGCGAGCTGGGCGCCCTGGGCGTGCAGTTGGGCGCCGATTCCAAGCTCTCCATGCGCGTGCGCCGCGGCGGGCCCATGCTTTATTACCGCATGCAGTTCTGAGGGCTGGGCGGGCGCCGCGACACGCCTCGCAGGAGACCCGCTTGCGGGCCGGACAGGCAGCCGGGCGAGACCCGCCCGCTCAAGCCCCCGCCCGCTCCAGCCGCGCCGACAGCGCCGCCGACAGCGTGTCCGCGCTGTCGAGCAGATGCGCCCTCGCCTCGGCGCTGAGGTCCCCGCGCTTGGCCGCGGCCTGCAGGCGCGGCAGCAGCGCCTGCGCCTCGGCGCGCAGCAGCGAGCGCGCGTCGGCCCGCGAGAGCGACTGCGGCCGCACCAGCATCTGCGCCAGGCGGTTGACGTGCTCGCGCTGCAGCTCGCGCCGCGCGGCGGGGATGTCGCCGCGCGTGGACAGCTCGCGCCACACCTCGCGCGTGAGCCGGCCGTACAGCTCGGACAGGTGAAACGCGTCCTGCGCGCGGGCGAACTTGCCCTCGCTGTCCAGCAGCCGCTGCGCCACGTCGTCGCTCATGAGCTGCGCCAGCAGCGCGCGCTGCATGCCGGTGAGCATGGGTGCCACGGAGAAGTCGGTGGATACCGAGCCCGCGCCCGCGCTGAGCGCCTCGCCGCGCTCCTGGAAGTCCGGCGCCAGGCGGCGCTGCAGCGCGGGCGAGAGTTTCAGACCGTCCGGCGACAGCACCTGCGAGGCCAGCAGCTCCAGCGCCGCGCGCTGCGTGGCAGGCGCCACGGGCTGCAGCGGGTCGCGGCCGCTGCCGGGAAAGTCGCGCAGCGTGCGCACGCCGCCTATCTGGCGCGCGGCCAGGCCGGCGGCGCGGCCCGCGTCGCGCACGGCGTAGACCACGCTGCGGCGCAGCACGGCGTAGTCCTCGTCGGCCTTGAGCGCTCGCGTCTCCAGCCGCTGCAGCAGCTCGCGCGCGATGTCCATGCGCTTGCGCGCGAACTCCAGCACGTCGGCGCTGAGGTCGAACATCAGCGTCTCGGGATCGACGCCCAGGTAGTTGTCCTCGTCCGTGCCGAAGCTCAGCGCCGGCTCGCTGCTGCGCGCGGCAATGCGCGCCAGCGCCGCCGCCTCGTCCTGGGCCGGCGTGCCCGGCGGGAAGGTCTTGTAGGCGTACTCGATCGCCCAATAGTCGTAGGGACCGAGCCGCGTCTGGAAGGGCGTGCCGCCCTTCTGGCCGTTGCGCGGCAGGTTGATGGGCGCGTACTCCATCACCGAGCCGGTGAGCGCGTGGCTGTGCGTGAAGTCGGGGTCGGAGAGCTGCGCGTCGCTGTACAGGCGCGAGGCGCGGAAGTTGTGGCGCAGCCCAAGCGTGTGGCCGACCTCGTGCATGGTGGTGTCGGTGAGGTAGTCCAGGACGAACTGCTGCGCCTCGGGGCTGGACGGGTCCAGCTCGCCGCGGGCCTCCATCACGTCCAGTGCATAGCCGAGCTGCTCGGCCGCGGCTTCGGCGTAGTGGCAGCCGTCACCCGAGGCCTGCGACAGCGCCGTCTGCACGCCGCCCGCGGCCTCGCGCGGCGAGGCGGCCATTTGCGCGTCGGCGCCGGGGCCGGACTGCATGAGCGCGGGCCAGTCCTGCATCAGCTTGGCGCCCAGCACCTGCGAGCGCAGGTTGCGTATGGCGCGCGAGGACAGGCTCTCGAAGCTGATGTCCGCGTCCAGGATCTCGCCGGTGCGCGGGTCCACCTGGCTGGGGCCTATGGCGCCGAAGCTGGCCTCGGCGTTGGTCATCCAGCGCACCGAGGGCATGCCCACGTCGAAGGTGTCGAAGTCCGCCCCGGCGGGCTGCACCTGCACGCGGATGGCGTTCTTGAAGCCCAGGGGCTCGAAGGCGGCGTTCCAGGCCAGGATGCCCCGCGAGATGGCCTCGCGGTACTTCTCGGGAATGGTGCGGTCCAGCCAGAAGGTGATGGGTTTCACCGGCTCGGACAGCGGCGCGGCCGGGTCCTGCTTCTCCAGCCGCCAGCGGTTGACGAAGCGCTGCTTGGGCGTGCGCGCCAGGTCGTCGCTGAAGTCCTGGACCACGGTGGTGAAGTGGCCGATGCGCGGGTCGGCCTTGCGCGGCGCCATGGGCTGCTCCGGCAGCTTGGCCAGCGAGTAGTACAGGCCCACGAACATGCTGCGCGCGTCCGGCAGCGTGTCCGGCGCGCTGGGCTGCGGCGCGCCCGGCGGCGAGCCGGGTTGCGGCACGGCGATGGTGGCGGTGGCGTAGTGCGCCTGCACGTTGAACACCACCTGGTCGGCCGTGGCGCGCACGCTGGTGAAGCTCGTGTGCCGCCCGTCCAGCGCGTAGCCCTGGCGGTACGCGCGCTGCAGCGACTGCGACAGGCCCAGCAGGTCCACCAGGAACAGCGGGTTGGCTTCCACCAGCACGCTCTTGCGCTCGGGGTGCGGCTGGCTGGCGACGCTGGAGCTGGCCAGCAGGCTTTGCGCGAAGCCGGCCTCCACCGCGCGCGCCTGCGGCGTGCCGGGGCGGGCGACGTACTCGGGGTTGGTCGCCACCATCTGCACCTGGTTGTGCACGCGGCGGAACTCCACGACCTGCGCCCGCCCCACCTTGCCGTTGCGCTGCACCATGGTGCCGCCCAACACGCCGCCCTCGCCTATGCCCTGGGCAATCTTGGGCGAGAGGAAGAAGGGGCGGTTGAAATCCTCGGGGTCCAGCTCCAGCCAGACCTTCTCGTCCTTCTGCCACAGGGTGATGAAGCCCTCCGTGCGCTTGGCGCCACGAATGACGCTGGCAAAGGGCTGCAGTCCGCCGGGCGGCGTGGCGGCCGCGGCGGGCAGCGGCGCGCCGGGCGGCTTGGGCGTGAGCTCGCTGGACGAGGAGGACGACGAGGGGATGAGCCCCTGCAGGAACGAGGGCATCTGCACCGAGGCGCAGCCCGCCAGCAGCAGCGGCAGCAGCGCCGGGGCGGCCAGGCGCGGCAGCCAGGCGCGCAGGGATGAGACGCTGCGGGAAGAACCGCAGGGGGAACGGCGGGGGGAGCGGCAGAACGACATCGCGGGCGGCACTGCGGGGTGAAAAGTGACTGCGGCCGCCGCAGGGCGGCCGCTTGGGCACATGGTCTGGGACTTTGCCCAGGCCGGGCGGGTTCCGCATCGCTGCGCCCTGCGGCGCGGATTCGTTCACGCCACGGGGCGCGTCGCAGCGCGCCCCGGGCCGCCGGCCTTACTTCAGGGCCTTGAAGCGCAGGCGGTGCGGGCGGGCGCCCTCTTCGCCCAGGCGGCGCTTCTTGTCGGCCTCGTACTCCTGGTAGTTGCCGTCGTAGAAGTACCACTGGCTGTCGCCTTCGGCGGCCAGGATGTGGGTGCAGATGCGGTCCAGGAACCAGCGGTCGTGGCTGATGACCATGGCGCTGCCGGCGAACTCCAGCAGCGCGTCTTCCAGCGCGCGCAGGGTTTCGACGTCGAGGTCGTTGGACGGTTCGTCCAGCATCAGCACGTTGCCGCCCTGGGCCAGGGTCTTGGCCAGGTGCAGGCGGCCGCGCTCACCGCCGGAGAGGTTCTTGACGAGCTTCTGCTGGTCGTTGCCCTTGAAGTTGAAGCGGCCGATGTAGGCGCGCGAGGGCATGACGAACTTGCCCACCACGATGTTGTCCAGGCCGCCGGAGACGTCTTCCCACACCGTCTTGTCGCCGGCCAGGCCTTCGCGGCTCTGGTCCACGAACGCCAGCTTGGCGGTCTTGCCGATGGAGACTTCGCCCACGTCCGGCTGCTCCACGCCCTGGATCAGCCGGAACAGCGTGGACTTGCCCGCGCCGTTGGGGCCGATGATGCCGACGATGGCGCCGGCCGGGACCTTGAAGCTCAGGTTGTCGATGAGCACGCGGTCGCCGAAGGACTTCGAGACGTTCTTGAACTCGATCACTTCATTGCCCAGGCGCTCGGCCACGGGGATGAAGATTTCGTTGGTCTCGTTGCGCTTCTGGTATTCGACGTCGCTCAGTTCCTCGAAGCGGGCCAAGCGCGCCTTGCTCTTGGCCTGGCGGCCCTTGGCGTTCTTGCGCACCCACTCCAGCTCCTGCTTCATGGCCTTCATGCGGGCGTCTTCGGTCTTCTGCTCCTGCTCCAGGCGCTTTTCCTTCTGGTCCAGCCAGTCGGAGTAGTTGCCCTTCCAGGGGATGCCGTGGCCGCGGTCGAGCTCCAGGATCCACTCGGCGGCGTTGTCCAGGAAGTAGCGGTCGTGGGTGATGGCCACCACGGTGCCGCCGAAGCGCTGCAGGAACTGCTCCAGCCATTCCACCGATTCGGCGTCCAAGTGGTTGGTGGGCTCGTCCAGCAGCAGCATGTCGGGCTTGGACAGCAGCAGGCGGCACAGCGCGACGCGGCGCTTTTCGCCGCCGGAGAGGTTGCCGATGGTGGCGTCCCAGGGCGGCAGGCGCAGCGCGTCGGCGGCGACTTCCAGCAGGTGCTCGGTGTTCTCGCTGCCGGCGGCGGCGATGATGGCTTCCAGCTCCCCTTGCTCGGCGGCCAGGGCGTCGAAGTCGGCGTCCGGCTCGGCGTAGGCGGCGTAGACCTCGTCCAGGCGCTTCTTGGCTTCCAGCACGCCGCCGATGCCCTGCTCCACGGCCTCGCGCACGGTCAGCTCAGGCGCGATCAGCGGTTCCTGGGGCAGGTAGCCGATCTTGATGCCGGGCATGGGGACGGCTTCACCGTCGATTTCCTTGTCCAGGCCGGCCATGATCTTGAGCAGCGTGGACTTGCCCGACCCGTTGAGGCCCAGCACGCCGATCTTGGCGCCAGGGAAGAAGGACAGCGAGACCTCCTTGAGGATCTGGCGCTTGGGGGGAACCGTCTTGGTGACGCGGTTCATGGTGAACACGTACTGGGCCATGGGCGTTTCTTTGCTGGATGAGACTGTCGTAAGGGATGGCCGCGCGCACACAAAGCAGACCGGCCGGCCGAATCCTCCATTGTCGCCGCTCGCGCCATACCCGGCCGTATTCAACGCCATTGGCGAGCACGTGAAGGATGCCCGCTCGGTGCTCACTACAATCACAGGCTTGCGGTGCCGCTTCCAGTCATGGCGCCGCAGTCGTTTCGGACACTCTTCCTTAGTGCCGCCTCCGACTGGTGCCCTGCACACGCAGCGGCAGCAGGCGCGCCCAGAGCCCCCCCACGGGGGCCCATTGCATGAACTTCCAAGATCTCGGCCTGGCCGAGCCCATCCTGCGCGCCGTCAGCGAGCAGGGTTACGAAACGCCCACCCCCATCCAGGCCCAGGCCATCCCCACCGTGCTGCGCGGCGTGGACCTGCTGGCCGGCGCCCAGACCGGCACCGGCAAGACCGCCGGCTTCACCCTCCCGATGCTGCACCGCCTGGCGTCGCAGCCCGCCGTGCGTGACGCGCGCGGCCGCGTGCCCATCCGCGCGCTGGTGCTGACGCCCACCCGCGAGCTGGCCGCCCAGGTCGAAGAGAGCGTGCGCACCTACGGCAAGTACCTCAAGCTGACCAGCATGGTGATGTTCGGCGGCGTGGGCATGCAGCCGCAGATCGACCGCCTCAAGCGTGGCGTGGACATCCTGGTGGCCACGCCGGGCCGCCTGCTGGACCACCACCAGCAAGGCACGCTGGACCTGAGCAAGGTCGAAATCTTCGTGCTCGACGAAGCCGACCGCATGCTGGACATGGGCTTTATCCACGACATCAAGAAGGTGCTGGCCATCGTCCCGGCGCAGAAGCAGAGCCTGCTGTTCTCCGCGACCTTCAGCGACGACATCAAGGCGCTGGCCGAGCGGCTGCTCAACAAGCCCGAGCTGATCGAAGTGGCCCGCCGCAACGCCACGGCCGACACCATCGCGCAGAAGGTCCACCCCGTGGGCCGCGACGGCAAGAAGGGGCTGCTGGCGCACCTCATCCGCCAGGGCGACTGGCACCAGGTGCTCGTCTTCACGCGCATGAAGCACGGCGCCAACCGCCTGGCCGAGTACCTCAACGACGCCGGCATCAGCGCCATGGCCATCCACGGCAACAAGAGCCAGGGCGCGCGCACCAAGGCGCTCTCCGAGTTCAAGGCCGGCACGCTGCAGGTGCTGGTGGCCACCGACATCGCCGCGCGCGGCATCGACATCGACCAGCTCCCGCACGTCGTGAACTACGAGCTGCCCAACGTGCCCGAGGACTACGTGCACCGCATCGGCCGCACCGGCCGTGCCGGCGCGCAGGGCGAGGCGCTGAGCCTGGTGTGCGCGGACGAGGAGCTGTTCCTGCGCGACATCGAGAAGCTGATCAAGCGCAGCATTCCGCGCGAGACGGTGGCCGGCTTCGAGCCCCCGGCGGGCGAGAAGGCCGAGCCCATCGTGCTGGGCCGCATGGTCATCGGCGTGGGCGCCGGTGCCGGCGGGCGCGGTGC
>NZ_JAXOJX010000103.1:0-21571 GCF_034427735.1 Azohydromonas lata | reverse complement strand
GATGTGTATAAGAGACAGCGCCGGCACTGAGCTGCGCGAGCGCCTGGCGCAGGCGGCGCTGCGGCCGGGCGCCTCGCTGCTGGACGCGCGCGAGCGCGCGCTGTTCGAGCTGGACGTGCGGCGCGCCCCCCACGCCGCCCTGGCCGCGGCGCGCGACAACGTGACGCGCCAGCGCGAGCCGCTGGACCTGCTGCTGCTGGCCCGCGCCGCCCGCGCCACGGGCGACACCGCCGCCATGGCGCAGACTCACGCCCTTTTGGCGCAGGTTGGGCTGCGGGACAGGCGGATTGAGAAGGTGCTGCAGAAATAAGCGGCTTTGGGAGAAAACATGAATTTGATCGATGCGGGCACGCTTATTTGCCGGCCGCCAGCTACCACGCCGTCATGCCCGCGAAAGCGGGTATCCACGCCGCCCGGGATGCTGGCACGACGACGCTGGCCCAAAGCAATGCAATTCATAAGACATACCTCGGCATTCGTGGATGCCCGCTTTCGCGGGCATGACGAAATAGGAAGCAATTCTTTCAAAAGACTTTTTATTCAAATTCTCCCCCTGCTTTTCATCCTCATTTTCTTTACTCCCGCCCAAGCCCACCAATCCAGCGACGCCTATTTGCAGCTTCAAACCCGTTCCACCGGCGTCGAATTGCGCTGGGACGTGGCCTTGCGCGACCTGGACAACGCCCTGCCGCAACTGGATGCGGACGGCAACCGCGAGCTGACCTGGGGCGAGGTGCGCGCCGCCTGGCCCGCGCTGGTGGCGCATGCGCAGGCGCATTTGAAAATTCCCGGCTGCCCGCTGCAGCCCGCGGGCGAGCCTGCGCTGGAGCAGCGCAGCGACGGCGCCTACGCGGCGCTGCGCTTCACGGCCGCCTGCGCCCCGCCGCAGGGCCTGCCGCTGGAGTACCGGCTGTTCGCCGGGGTGGATGCGAGCCACCGCGGCATCGCCCGCATCACCCACCCGGACGGCCGCGTGGAAGTGCGCGTGCTGGACCCGGGCGCGGACCCCGCCGCTGCAAGCGCCCCGGCGGGGGATGCGGCGCCCTCTGCCGCCACCGGCAGCTTCGTGCGCGAGGGCGTGCTGCACATCCTCACCGGCTACGACCACCTGCTGTTCCTGCTGTGCCTGCTGCTGCCGGCCGTGCTGCAACGCACGCCGCAGGGCTGGCGCCCGGTGGCCTCGGCGCGGCAGGCGCTGGCGCCCGTGGCGGCCACGGTGACGCTCTTCACCCTGGCGCACAGCCTGACGCTGGCGCTGGCCGCCCTGGGCCACGCGAGCCTGCCGCCCACGGTGGTGGAGCCGGCCATTGCCGCCACCATCGCCGTGGCGGCGGTGGACAACCTGCGCGGCCTCTTCGGCCGCTGGCGCGGGGCGGTGACCTTCCTGTTCGGCCTGGTGCACGGCTTCGGCTTTGCCGGCGTGCTGCACGAGGTGGATTTGCCCACGCTGGATTTCGGTTGGGCGCTGCTGCGCTTCAACATCGGCCTGGAGCTTGGGCAACTGGCCATCGTGGCGCTGGTGGTGCCGTTGCTGTTCCTGGCGCGGCGGCGCGGCGGCTACGAGCGCTGGGTGCTGCACGGCGGCTCGGCCACCGCGATCGGCGTTGCGCTGCTGTGGTTCGTGGAGCGCACCACGGGCATTGGGCTGCTACCGGTTTGAGCCTCGGCCCTGCTCACCCCCCGACGAACGAACCCCCATCCCTCCAAGGCCCGCCCTCCCCCGCGCGATTTTCCGAATCCATCCCGGTTCCTACAGTTCGCCCCCAGCACCAAACCGTGCCCTGCCGAATACCCGCTTCCTGGAGAACTGCAATGAACCGCATCGCCCTGACTCTTGCCGTGGCCGCCATTTCCCTGCTGTCGGCCTGCGCCAACCGGCCGGAATCCATTCACGCGTCCTACGTCTCGCACGAGAAATACACGCAATTGAATTGCAGCGAATTGGCGTCCAAAAAGGGCGACGTGCGCGCCGAGCTGGACAAGTATTCGCGGCTGCAGGATTCCAAGGCCAATACCGACGCGGTGGGCGTGTTTCTCCTGGCGCTGCCCTTCAGCAAATTGTCCGGCGACCACGAGGCGGACGTGGCACGGCTGAAGGGCGAGGTCGAGGCCATAGACACGGCCCAGGTGAAGAACCGCTGCAAGACGGTTTGAGGCGCCCTCCCCTCCGCCGTTCAAGCGCCGCTCAAGCGCCGACGATCCAGCCCTCCACTGGGTCGAATCCGGCGGGCAGGCCCCAGTGCTCCTGGCCAGCGGCCCACGCGGCCTGCAGCAGGCACAGCACGGCGTCCAGGCGGTCGCCGCTGGGGTCGGCGATGAGCGCGTCGTGCTGGGCCGGCGTCAGTTTCAAACGCAGGCTCAGCCGCGTGCGGCCCAACTCCAGCGCGGCGAGGATGTCCTTGCGCGCGATGAGCCGCTCGGCCGTCTGCTTGGCCGCGTCGTCGTTCTTGTAGGAGCGCCGGCCTATGAGCTCGCGCGCCAGCAGCCCCGGGTAGGCCTCCAGCGCCACGCGGGCCTTGTCGCCGTCGAGCAGGCCCGGCAGGTCCACGCCCGCGTCCAGCAGCAGCGGCACGCCGGCGTGCAGCATGTAGGCCACGGGCGGGTTCACCCACTTCATGGACGTGCTGGAGCCCGCCGGGCCGTCGGTGGCGCGGTGCGCGAACTTGTGGCCCACCGGCCGCGCGTTGCAGAAGGCGGCGAAGGTGTCGCGTATGGCTGGCCGCTCCAGGGACGCGTAGTGGCGCATGAGCGCCAGCCACTGCGTGGGCCAGCCCAGGTGCTCGACCAGCTCGCGCGGCAGGCCGAATGGGAAATCGAAGCCGCCCACCCAGGGCCCGGGCTGTTTCAACCACTGGCCGAAGCCTTCCAGCGTGTCGAAGCAGTGCAGCGCCTGCAGCTTGACGGTGGGGCCCGCCGCCAGGCCTTGTGCGACGACCACGGGCTTGCGGCGGGTTGGACGGCTGGAGAAATCGACGCCTATGACTTCGCGGGGGGACATGGGCGGATTGTCGGCGGCGCCTGGGCGCCGCCGCAGCCGTGGTGGCTCAAGCCACCGGCGCCGCCACCTTGGGCCGTCCCTCGCTGAAGAAGGCCAGCAGGTTGTCCAGCACCAGCGCGGCCATGGCCTGGCGCGTCTCGTGGGTGGCGCTGGCCACGTGGGGCAGCAGCACCACGTTGTCCAGCGCGAACAGCGCCTCGGGGACGCGCGGCTCGTCCACGTACACGTCCAGGCCCGCGCCGGCAATCGCCTTGTCCCGCAGCGCCTGGATCAGCGCCGGCTCGTCCACCACCGTGCCGCGGGCGATGTTGATGAGGAAACCTTGCGGGCCCAGCGCCTGCAGCACTTCGGCCGAGATCAGGCCCTGGCTCTCGGCGCCGCCGGCCGCGGCCACGACCAGGAAGTCGGACCACCGCGCCAGCTCCGTGAGGCTGGCCTCGTAGCCGAAGTCCACGCCCTCGGCCGGGCGGCGGTTGTGGTAGCGGATCTCCATGTCGAAGCCGCTGGCCCGCTTCGCAATGGTGCGGCCGATGCGCCCCAGGCCCACGATGCCCAGCCGCTTGCCGCTCGCGCGCGTGGCCAGCGGGAACTTGTCGGTGAGCCAGGCGCCGCGGCGCACGAAGCGGTCGGCCTCGCTGGCGCGGCGGGCCACGTCCAGCAGCAGCGTGAAGGCGGTGTCGGCCACGCAGTCGTTGAGCACGTCCGGCGTGTAGCCCACGGGAATGCCGCGGCGCGCGGCGGCCTGCACGTCCACCTTGTCCAGGCCCACGCCGAAGCTGGAGATGACCTTGAGCGCGGGCAGCGACTCGATCATCGCCGCGTCGATGCCCACGGCCGCCGAGGTCACGGCGGCGACGAACTCGCGGCCGTGCTCGGCAACGTAGGCCTGCGGGTTGGGCTGCTGCGCCAGCAGCACGAGGTCGAAGTGCGCGGCGAGCTGCTCCTCCAGCCAGGGCAGCAGGCGGCCGATCTGCAGGACGCGGGGCTTGTCTTGATTGCTCACGTTGCGGGTTCCTTTCATTCCATCTTCACGCCGCCCTGCGCCACCACCTTGGCCCAGTTGGCGCGCTCGCGCTCGAAGAAGCTGCTGAATTCCGTGGGCGACATGGTGTAGACCTCGGCGCCCTGCGACGTCAGCCGCTGGCGCACCTCGGGCATGCGGATGATGCGGGTGAGCTCGGCCGACACCTTCTCCAACACCGCCTGCGGCGTGTTGGCGGGCATGAGCACGCCTTGCCAGGTGCCCGACTCGAAGCCCTTGACGCCCTGCTCCGCGATGGTGGGGACGTCAGGCAACAGCGCCACGCGCGTGGCCTTGGACACGCCCAGCACCTTGAGCTTGCCGGACTGGACGAAGGGCAGCGTGGCCAGCATGCCGTTCATCAGCACGTGGGCCTGGCCGGCCACGGTGTCGTTGATGGCCTGCGAGCCGCCCTTGTACGGGATGTACTCCCACTTGGCGCCGGTGGCCTTCTCCACCGCCACGCCGGCCACGTGCGGCGCGCTGCCGATGGCCGTCACGGCGAAGTCGATGCGCTGTTTCTTGGACAGCGCGACCAGCTCCTGCAGGTTGTTGGCCGGCACCGAGGGGTGCACCACCAGCAGGTGCGGCGAGTAGGCCAGCATGCCCACGCCCTTGAGGTCCTTGCTGGGGTTGAAGGGCAGCTTGGGATAGACCGAGGGCGTGATGGCCAGCGCGCCCACGTCGCACAGCAGCAGCGTGTGGCCGTCGTTGGCCTTGGCCACGAAGTCGGTGCCGGTGTTGCCGTTGGCGCCGGGCTTGTTCTCGATGATGACCGTCGTCTTGAGCGCTTCGGACAGCGGCTGGCTGATGGAGCGGGCAATGATGTCCGACGAGCCGCCCGGCGGGTACGGCACCACGATGCGCAGCGGCTTCGTGGGCCAGGCCTGGGCATGGGCAGCGGGGACGGCGAGCACGGCCAGCGCGGCGGCGGCCAGGGCGTGGAAGGAATGTCTGCGGTTCATGTGCAATCTCCTGCGGCGGGGTCACGGGCAAAAAAAGTCCCGTCATGCCCGCGAAAGCGGGCATCCACGGATGCCGGGGCGGTTCCCCGGCGGGGCAAAAGAAGGCCGGCCCAACAGGGCCGGCTCCACGTCACTCGATCTTGATGTTGGCCGCCTTGACGAGCTGGGCCCACTTGGCGACTTCGGCCTTCTGGAAGGTGGTGAACTGCTCGGCCGTCATCTGGCCCGGCTCCATGCCCAGCTTGGCCAGGCGCTCCTTGACGTCCGGCTGGGCCAGGATCTTGTTGACCTCGTCATGCAGCCGCTGCTGTATGGCCTTGGGCGTGCCGGCGGGGGCGAAGATGGCCTGCCAGGACATCACCTCGTAGCCCGGCACGGTCTCGGCCACGGTGGGGACGTTGGGCATGTTCGAGAGGCGCTTGGGCGAGGTCACGGCCAGCGCGCGCAGCTTGCCGGACTCGATGTGCGGGCCGGCGACGACGGTGGTGTCGAACATCATGTCCACCTGGCCGGCCATGACGTCCTGGATGGCGGGGGCGCTGCCCTTGTAGGGGATGTGGTCGATGTTGATGCCGGTCTTGAACTTCAGCAGCTCCAGCGCCAGGTGCTGCGAGGTGCCGTTGCCGGCGGAAGCCGAGGTCATGGGCTTCTTGGCCTTGCCGGCGTTGATGACGTCGGCCACGGTCTTGTAGGGGCTGTCCTGGCGCGTCACCAGCACCACGGGGTTGGTGCCGATGAGCGCGATGGGCGCGAAGGACGTGACCGGGTCGTAGCCCAGCTTGGGGTAGAGGCTGACGTTGATGGCGTGCGAGCTGATGGTGCCGCCCAGCAGCGTGTAGCCGTCCGGCGCGGCGCGCGAGACCTGCTCCGAGCCCACGCTGCCACCGGCGCCGGCCTTGTTGTCCACGATCACCGTGGTGCCCAGCGCCGGGCCCAGCTTCTGCGCGATCAGCCGCGCCAGGATGTCGCTGGTGCCGCCCGCGGGGAAGGCGACGATGTAGGTGATGGGTTTTGACGGCCACTTGTCCTGCGCCTGCGCGGCGGGGATGGCGGCGGCCAGGGCCAGCGCGGCGAGAAGGGTTCGGCGGGTAGCGCTCATGGTTTGTCTCCTGCGTTTGTGCGGTTGGGGTGGTAGAGGTGCAAAGGGCCCAGCTCTTGCAGCCGGTTGATGCCCAGCAGTCCCATGTCGGCCTGGATCTCGGCGCGCAGCAGGTGCAGTGCGTGCGCGACGCCGGCCTGGCCGCCCACGGCGGCGGCGTAGTTCATGGGACGGCCTATGAAGACGGCGCGCGCGCCCAGCGCCAGCGCCTTGAGCACGTCGGTGCCGCGCCGGAAGCCGCTGTCGGCCATGACGGTCATGGGCCCCGCGGCCTCGGCAATGGCCGGCAGCACGCGCAGCGGGCTCACCGCGCCGTCGAGCTGGCGCCCGCCGTGGTTGGAGACGATCACGCCGTCCACCCCGGCCTCGCGCGCGAGCCTGGCGTCGGCCGGGTGCAGCAAGCCCTTGAGCACCAGCGGGCCGTCCCAGCGGCGGCGTATGTCCTTGAGCGCGTCCCAGTCCAGGTGCTCGCGGCCGGAGAAGTCGCGCGTGACGTCGCGCGCCACCAGCGGCGCGCCGCGCTCGGCGCCCACGTTCTCGAAGTGCGGCATGCCGTGCTTGAGCAGCGTGCGGGCGAAGGTGCCCACCGCCCAGCGCGGGTGCGTGAGGCCGTCCCACAGCAGCCGCAGGTCCGGCCGCAGCGGCGTCTTGAAGCGGTTGCGCACGTTGTTCTCGCGGTTGGGCACCACGGCGGAATCGATGGTGACCACCAGCACCGGCGCGCCCGCGGCCTTCACGCGCGCCACCAGCCGCGCCGTGGCCTGCGGGTCGCGGCCCAGATAGGCCTGGAACCAGGTGCCGGGGGCCTGCGCCAGCACCTCTTCCATGCGGATCAGCGAGGAGCTGCTGAGCACCATGGGCACGCCCGCGGCCTGCGCGGCGCGCGCCTGCGCCAGGTCGCCCCGGTAGGCCGTGAGCGCGCTGATGCCCATGGGCGCGATGCCGAACGGCGACGCGTGGCGCGTGCCGAACAGCTCCACCGACTGCTCGCGCCGCGCCACGTTCACCAGCATGCGCGGGATGAAAGCCAGCTCGCCGAAGGCCGCGCGGTTGTCGCGCAGCGAGGCGTTGGTTTCCGTGGCCCCCGAGACGTAGCCGAACAGCGGCCGCGGCAGCCGGGCGCGGGCGGCGGGCTCGAAGTCGTCCAGGCAAAGAAAACGCTGCAGCGCCCGCGGCGCCACGTAGGCCGCTTGGGCGGCGCGCGGCGGCGCCACGGCGGGTTCCACCGGCGTGGCGTCGTGGGCCTGCTTGGGCATGGAGACGGCCATGGGGCTGCTGCGGCGTCGCTGTGGTGGGGTTGCGGGGACTATTTCGCGGGCGCGTCGATGACGATGGCCCGGAAGTCGTTGACGTTGGTGAGCGTGGGCCCGGTGATGACGGCGTCCCCCAGGGCCTGGAAGAAGCCGTGGCCGTCGTTGTCGTCCAGGCTGGCGCGGGGGTTGATGCCCTGCGCCCAGGCGCGCTCCAGGGTGTTGGGCGTAATGCAGGCGCCGGCGATTTCCTCCACGCCGTCCACGCCGTCGGTGTCGCCGGCCAGGGCGTGCACGCCGCGCAGGCCGTCCAGCGCCACGGCCAGGGACAGCAGGCACTCCACGTTGCGCCCGCCGCGGCCCTGGCCGCGCAGGGTGACGGTGGTCTCGCCGCCGCTGAGCAGCACGCAGGGCGCCTGGAAAGGTTGGTCGCGCAGCGCCACCTGGCGCGTGATGCCGGCCAGCACCTTGCCCACGTCGCGGGCCTCGCCTTCCAGGCTGTCGCCCAGGATGTAGGGCGTGAGGCCCGCCTCGCGCGCCACCTGCGCGGCGGCCTCCAGCGCCATCTGCGGGGCGGTGATGATGCGGGTTTCGACACGCTGCAGCCGCGCGTCGTCCGGCTTGACGCTTTCGCTTTCGTCGCGGCTCAGCCACTCGCGCACGGCGGCCGGGACCTCGATGCGGTAGCGCTCGATGATGGCCAGCGCGTCGGCCCGCGTGGTGGGGTCGCCCACCGTGGGGCCCGACGCGATGTCCATGGGGTTGTCGCCCGGGACGTCGGAGATGAGCAGCGTCAGCACTTGGGCCGGATGGCAGGCGGCCGCGAGGCGCCCGCCCTTGACGGCCGAGAGGTGGCGGCGCACGCAGTTCATCTCGGAGATGGAGGCGCCGCTGGCCAGCAGCGCCTTGTTCACGGCCTGCTTGTGCTCCAGCGTCAGCCCCGGCGCCGGGCCCACCAGCAGCGAGGAGCCGCCGCCGGAAATCAGGGCGATGACGAGGTCGTCGGCGGTGAGGCCGGTGACCAGCTCACGGATGCGCTCGGTGGCGCGCAGCCCGGCAGCGTCGGGCACGGGGTGGGCGGCCTGCACGATCTCGATGCGCTCGCACGGCACCTCGTAGCCGTAGCGCGTGACCACCAGGCCTTGCAGCGGGCCGTCCCAATGCTCCTCCAGCGCGCGCGCCATGGCGGCGGAGGCCTTGCCGGCACCGATCACGAGGGTGCGGCCTTTCGGCTTGCCCGGCAGGTGCGGCGGCAGGCACAGCGCAGGCTGCGCGGCGGCGATGGCCGCGTCGAACATCTGGCGCAGCAGGGGGCGGCGGTCGGGGGTGGTCATGCGAACAATCCTTGGTCGGTCGAGGGCCTCAACTGTCGTGCAGGCGCGGGGACGTGGGGCGGAGGCGATTGCCGGTAGTGCGGAGCGCCACCGGGCACAAGAGGACACCCTTGTTTGTGTTGAACACCGCTGCTTCCAGGAGAAGCCCCTTGGTGCGCATCCCGCAGCAAAAACGGCACGCCCCCTGTTTCGTCATTCCCGCGCAGGCGGGAATCCAGGCGGCCACACGCCGGCACGTGAGCGAAGGCACAGGCGCACCAAGGCCCATGCCACGGGTTGCCAACCGGCCGGCTGCGGCTGACTTGGGGGCCGCCTGGGTTCCCGCCTGCGCGGGAATGACGAAGTGGCGGGCGGGCCGCACCGGCTACCGGCTACCGGCTACCGGCTACCGGCTACCGGCTACCGGCCGCACGTTGCCACGGGCTTGCCACCGCGGCCGGCTGACGCCACTCACCTGCCCCAAGTCCGCCTGGGCCTCTCAGCCCTTGGCCACCTCATGGTTGCCCATGAGCTCCAGCGCGCGCACCAGCGCCGAGTGGTCCAGGTCGGCCATGTCGTTGGCGGCGAGCACCTGCATGAGCTGCGCGGCGCCGGCCGTCTGCGGCAGGGCCAGGCCCAGCTCGCGCGCGCCCTGCAGCGCCAGGTTCAGGTCCTTCTGGTGCAGCTTGATGCGGAAACCCGGGTTGAAGGTGCGCTTGATCATGCGTTCGCCGTGCACTTCCAGGATGCGGCTGCTGGCGAAGCCGCCCATCAACGCCTCGCGCACCTTGGCCGGGTCGGCGCCGGCCTTGCTCGCGAACAGCAGCGCCTCGCCCACGGCGGCGATGTTCAGCGCCACGATGATCTGGTTGGCCACCTTGGTGGTCTGGCCGTCGCCGTTGCCGCCCACCAGCGTGATGTTCTTGCCCATCTTCTGCAGCAGCGGCAGCACGCGCTCGAACACCGCCGGCTCGCCGCCGCACATGATGGTCAGCGACGCGGCCTTAGCGCCCACCTCGCCGCCGGAGACGGGCGCATCCACGTAGTCTGCGCCCAGGGCATTGATCTTCTGCGCGAAGGCCTTGGTCGCCATGGGCGAGATGGAGCTCATGTCCACGATCACCTTGCGCTCGCCGCCCGCGCCGCCGGCCTTCAGGGCCGAGGCCACGCCGTTCTCGCCGAAGAGCACGGCTTCCACGTCCGGCGTGTCCGGCACCATGGTGAAGACGATCTCGGACTGCGAGGTCACTTCAGCGGCATTCGCGCAGGCCTTGGCGCCCGCGGCCGTCACGGCCTCCGGCACCGGGCCGTGCGTGTTGACGAAGAGCTGATGGCCGGCGTTGACGAGGTGCAGCGCCATGGGCGCGCCCATGATGCCCAGGCCGATGAAACCGATGTTCATGTGATCTCCTTTGTCTGGCGGTGGTGGCGTGCGGTGCGCGGCGGCTCAGTACGAGCCGGAGGCCGGGGTGGCCGGGTTTTGAAGTTGCGCGCGCATCGCGCCGAGGATTTGCTGCGAACCCGCCGCGAGCAGCCGCGCGTCCGAGCTGACGGTGACGAACTGGAAACCCTTGGCGATGCGGGCCAAGGCCACGTCGGCGCGGCCGTTGTGGATGCCGGCCACCACGCCGTGGGCCTTGGCGCGCTCCAGGATGTAGTCCACGGCCTGCGCGGCCTTGGGGTCCAGGTCGTCGAAGGTGGGCGTGCAGCCCAGGGACAGCGACAGGTCCGAGGGGCCGATGTAGATGGCGTCCAGGCCCTCGACGGACAGGATGTCGTCCAGGTTGTCCAGCGCCTGCGCCGTCTCGATCATGGCGAAGCGCACGATGGTGTCGTTGGCGTGCTGGGGGTAGTCGGCGCCGCCGTAGTAGAGCGCGCGCACCGGGCCGAAGCTGCGCACGCCGCGCGGGGCGTAGCTGGTCCAGGCCACGAGCTTCTGGGCGTCCTCGCGCGTGTTGACCATGGGGCAGATCACGCCGTAGGCGCCCGCGTCCAGCGTCTTCATCAGGATGCCCGGCTCCAGCCAGGGCACGCGCACCACGGGCACGGTCTCGGTGGTGGAGATGGCCTGCAGCATCTGCACCATGGCCTGGTAGTCCACCACGCCGTGCTGCACGTCGATGGTGAGCGTGTCCCAGCCCTGGTGGGCCATGACCTCGGTGGCGAAGCCGTTGGGAATGGCCAGCCAGCCGTTGACGGCGGCGCCACCGGACTTCCACAGCGCACGCAAGCGGTTCTCTCTCATGGCGTCGTCTCCAGCGTTCAAGTTGTGGCCTGCGGGTCAGGCGCGGGTTGGCTTGGAAAAGCGTGCCAGCAGGGGCTGCGGCCCCCACCGGCACGAAGAAGCGTTTCGTTCAGCGCACCAGGCAGGGCTTCTTGTTGTCGAACTTCCAGCCCGGGACGAGGTACTGCATGGCGATGGCGTCGTCGCGCGCACCCAGGCCGTGCTGCTGGTACAGGGCGTTGGCCTTCATCACGGCGTCCATGTCCAGCTCCACGCCGAGGCCCGCCTTCTTGGGCACGGCCACTTCGCCGCCCACGATCTGCAGCGGCTCCTTGGTGAGGAACTGGCCGTCCTGCCAGATCCAGTGCGTGTCGATGGCCGTGACGCGGCCCGGCACGGCCGCGGCGGCGTGCGTGAACATGGCCAGCGACACGTCGAAGTGGTTGTTGGAGTGCGAGCCCCAGGTCAGGCCGAAGTCGCGGCAGGTCTGGCCCACGCGCACGGCACCCTGCATGGTCCAGAAGTGCGGGTCGGCCAGCGGGATGTCCACGGACTGCAGCACCAGCGAGTGCACGAACTGGCGCCAGTCGGTGGCGACCATGTTGGTGGCCGTGGGCAGCCCGGTGGCGCGGCGGAACTCGGCCATGACCTCGCGGCCGGAGAAGCCGCCCTCGGCGCCGCAGGGATCCTCGGCGTAGGCCAGGATGCCGTGCATGTCGCGCATGAGGCGGATGGCGTCCTTGAGCAGCCAGCCGCCGTTGGGGTCCAGCGTGATGCGGGCCTCGGGGAAGCGGGCCTTGAGCGCCTTGATCGCTTCGACCTCCTCCTCGCCGCGCAGCACGCCGCCCTTGAGCTTGAAGTCCTGGAAGCCATAGCGCTTTTGCGCGGCCTCGGCCAGCTTCACCACGCCCTCGGGCGTCATGGCCTCCTCGTGGCGCACGCGGAACCACTCGTCGGCGGCGTCGGGGTCGCTGTCGTAGGGCAGGTCCGTCTTCTTGCGGTCGCCGATGTAGAAGAGGTAGCCCAGCATGGGCACGGCGTCGCGCTGCTGGCCTTCGCCGAGCAGGGCGCACACGGGCACCTCCAGCTCCTGGCCCAGCAGGTCCAGCAGCGCGGACTCCACGGCGGTGACGGCGTGGATGGTGGTGCGCAGGTCGAACGTCTGCAGGCCGCGGCCGCCGGCGTCGCGGTCGGCGAACTTGGTGCGGATTTCGGTCAGCACGGCCTGCCAGTCGCCCAGCTTGCGGCCCACGACCAGCTCGCGCGCGTCGTCCAGCGTCTGGCGGATGGCCTCGCCGCCGGGCACTTCGCCCACGCCGGTGCGGCCGGCGCTGTCGGTGAGCACCAGCAGGTTGCGGGTGAAGTACGGGGCGTGCGCGCCGCTGAGGTTGAGCAGCATGCTGTCGCGCCCGGCGACGGGGATGGCTTGCAGGGAGACGACGGTGGGCGTGGTGCTGGGCATGGCGGCGGTGGGGAGTCGGGGGGGTTTCTTTGGGCGCCCTGCCCCGCCGGTGGGCGGACACGGGGCGCCGTGGCGGCGGCTTGGGGGTGCGGCGGGGAAAGCGGCAGGAAGCGGCGGAAGGGCGGCGGCGGGGTCAGTCCGCGGTGATCTTGCGGGTCTCGATCACGTTCTTCCAGCGCGCGTACTCCGCGGCCTGGAACTTGGCGAACTGCTCCGGCGTGTTGGCCACGATCTCGAACCCCTGCTCGGTGAGCTTGGGCTTGACGGCCGCGTCGTTGAGCACGGCGGCGATGGTGGTGGCGAGCTTGGCCTTGACGTCCGCGGGCAGGCCCTTGGGGCCGGCCACGGCCTGCCAGGAGTACACGTCCACGCCCTTGACGCCGGACTCGGCCAGCGTGGGCACCTGCGGCAGCAGCGTGGAGCGCTTGTCGCCCGTGACGGCCAGCGCGCGCAGCTTGCCGCTGTTGATGTGCTGGATGACGGCGTTGACGTTCTGGAACGAGGCGTCCACCACCGCGCCCAGCAGGTCCGTGATGGCGGGCGCGCCGCCCTTGTAGGGCACGTGCGTGCCCTCGGTGCCGGTCTGCAGCCAGAACAGCTCGGCCGTGAGGTGGTCGGAGGAGCCGTTGCCCGACGAGGCGAAGGTGAGCTTGCCGGGATTCTTCTTTTCGGCGGCGATGACGTCGGCCACCGTCTTGAACGGGGACGCCGCGGGCACCACGAGCACGTTGGGCGCCTGCACGGCCACGGTGATGTAGTCGAAGTCCTTGGTCGCGTCGTAGGGCGTGTTCTTGAGCAGGTGCGGCGCGATCACGTAGGGGCCCAGCGAGGCCACCAGCAGCGTGTAGCCGTCGGCCGGCGCGCGCTTGACCTGCGCCGCGCCGATGGTGCCGGTGGCGCCGGCCTTGTTGTCCACGATGAAGGTCTGGCCCAGCTTGGCCTGCAGCCCGGAGGCCAGGGTGCGGGCGATCATGTCCGTGGAGCCGCCGGGCGGGAACGGCACCACCAGGGTGACGGGCTTGGCCGGCCAGGCCTGGGCCATGGCGGGCAGCGCCACGGCCAGGGCCGCCGCCGCGGCGGCCACGCTCAACAGGGTTCGACGAAGCATGGGGTCTCCAAATCGTTGTGGTCCCTCGCCCAACCGGCCAAGGCCGCCATTGCGCTGCAGCCACCGGCTCCGGTTGCGAGAGCGACGCCTGACAAAAAAAGCGTCGTTGTCGTACGTCATCGTACAACTTGCCTCTTGCCGGGACAAGACCGCCCAAGTTGTGGAGAACACTTAGGCCCGGCCTGTCCCTGGCCGCAGTCCAGGGACAGGCTGCCTCACCCCTTGATGTACTTCTCGAACACCGCCGTGAAGTCCCGCTGCGTGTACTCCTGCAGCACGGCGCGGTTGTAGCTGCGCAGCAGCTCGGTGAATTGCCCGGCGATGCTCTCGCCCGGCGCGGACGCGGTGAGCTTGTAGGCCGACACCGTGGCGTTCAGGGCGTTGAGCGCATGGCCGCGGCAGGCCTCGTCGTGGTGCTGCTGCTTGCCGATGCTGATGAGCGCCTTGTAGACGTCCTTGAGCTGCTCGATGAAGTTCTTGCGCACGTCGATGCTGAAGGGCACGCCGCCCATGGTGAACTTCAGCTCGATGTCCATGTCCAGCGTGCCCGCCGTCTCCAGCGCCACGCCCGTGATGGGCTTGCTCGCGTACTCGTAGCGCTTGATGGCGCGCTTGGAGGAGACGGCGGAATCGCCGTCCACGTGGATGAGCGCGAAGTTGGTGAAGCAGTACTCGTCCTTGCGGGACTTGATCAGGAAGAAGATGCGCTCGCCGTCCTCGTGGAAGAGGTAGTCGTCGGCGTCCACGCTGCCGTAGTCCTTGGGCTGGACGATGCTGCCTATGTCGCTCAGGCCCAGGGCCTCGGAGGCGAGTTTCTTGAACATGGCCGGTCTCCTTGCTCGGCGGTTGCACGGCCGCCTGGCAGGGCCGGCAGCCCCGGGCGGTTCGCGACCCGCACCCTGCCCCGCCCACCGTCCCGCCGTCAATGGCCCCGCAGCATGCCCGCCCGTGGTCCGGCAAACAGGCCATGTCAGGCAAAAACGGGTTTTCCCGTATGACAGCCTGACAGCCCTTGACGGGGCATGGGCGAAAATCGCAGCCATTCCAACTTCCAGAGAGAAGGCGCCACGCGCTTGGGCCGGGCGGACGCCACACACCTGCCATGAGCGAACTGCGTTTGCAGAAGGACGGCACCGGCACGCTGCCGGAGCGCATCTATGCCCGCGTGGTGGAAGGCATCCTGCGCGGCGACTTCGGTGCCGGCGGCAAGCTGCCCACGGAGGGCGAGCTGGCCAACCGCTTCGGCGTGTCGCGGCCCACGGTGCGCGAGGCGCTGTCGCGGCTGCGCTCGGACGGCGTGATCGAAACCCGCCGCGGCTCCGGCAGCCACGTCGTCGCCCCCAGCGGCGCGCCCGCGGCCAGCACGCCGCCCATCGCCAACCTGGCCGACATCGAGCGCTACTACGCCTTTCGCAGCTGCGTGGAGTCCGGCGCCGCCGCCGCCGCCGCCGAATACCGCGACGCGGCCGACCTGGAGGCCCTGCGCGCGAGCTTCGACGCCCTGAGCGCCGCCATGGAAAGCGGCCAGCCCGGCATAGAGCAGGACGTGCGCTTCCACTTCGCCATCGCCCGCGCCTCGCACAACCCCTTCTTCCTCAACACCATAGAGACCACCGTGGCGCCCATCCGCCAGTTCATGGAGCTGGCCAACAGCGTGACGGACAAGAAAAGCCCCGAGCGCGTGCGCACCGTGCAGGCCGAGCACCAGGACATCGTGGACGCCATCGCCCGGCGCGCGTCCCACGACGCGGCCGAGGCCGTGCGCGTGCACGTGCTCAATGCCAAGCGGCGGATTTTCGAGGGGACGCGGCTGGTGGGCTGAGGCGACGCCAGCGCCGGCTCCAGGCCGGCCGGCGACGCCGCGCAAGACAGCAGCGTCTCCAGCAAAGTTGCTTGACAACTTTGCACCCTGCATGACAATTCGCCCCGCCGCGGCGCTCCTTGCCCGGCGTGCCGTGCGGGAGAAGCGCGTTGATGTCCGTCGTCCAGAGCCGGCGCCTTGGCCGCCACGGCAGCGGCCTTGGGGCGCCAGGGAAACCGGCTTCAGGCCGTTTCGCCCGCGGCGCGGCGGCGGCGTTCGCGGCTGTTGGCCAGGTGCGTGCGCATCGCGGCACGCGCGGCCTCGGGGTCCTGGCGGACGATGGCGTCGAAGATGGATTCGTGCTCCGCGTTGGCGCGCAGCAGGTAGGCCTTGAGGTCTTCGCTGCTCTCGTCGGCCAGGCGGGCGCGCGGAATGATCTTGGCGCCCAGCGAGCTCAGCAGCTCGGCGAAATGCGCGTTCTGCGTGGCGCGCGCGATCTCCAGGTGAAAGGCGAAGTCCGGCGCCACGGCGTCGCGGCCCTCGCCCACGGCGGCGGCGAATTCGTCCAGCGCCAGCCGCATGGTTTGCAGGTGCTCCCCGGTGCGGCGCACGGCAGCCAGGGCCGCGGCTTCCGTTTCCAGGCCGATGCGCAGCTCCAGCACCGCGATCACGTCGCGCAGCGTTTCCAGTTGCTCCGGCGTGATGCGGAACGACGCCTCCCCCGGCCCCACCACGAAGGTGCCCACGCCGTGGCGCGTCTCCACCAGCCCGGCGGCCTGCAGCTTGGAAATCGCCTCGCGCACCACCGTGCGGCTCACGCCGAACTCGGCCATCACCGCGGCTTCCGTGGGCAGCTTGTCGCCCGGCGCCAACTGCCCCTCGCGAATGCGCTCGCCCAACACGTCCACCAGTTCCTGGGCCAGGGAGCGCGGCTTCTTGCGCGCGGTGAAGACGGTACTCATACCTAGTGAAACCCCTAGTCACTGCGCCTTGACACCCAAGGCGCGAAAAATTCAAATAGTTGTACGACAACAGATGACAGACGACAAGCGCAGTTTTCCTGACGCACCTGTCGAAATGGTCCCCGGAGTTTCAAACATCATGCTGACTGAGCCTGTCACCCCGCTGCGCTTCAACCGCCTGCTGCTCACCGGCGCTGCCGGCGGCTTGGGCCGCGAGCTGCGTTCGCGGCTCAAGCGCTATTGCGACGTGCTGCGGCTGTCGGACGTCGCACCCCTGGGCGAAGCGGCCGAGGGCGAGGAGCTGATGCCCGCGCCGCTGCAGGACGCCGCCGCCGTGCGGGCGCTGCTGGAGGGCGTGGACGCCGTGGTGCACCTGGGCGGCGTTTCCACCGAGCAGCCCTGGCAGCCCATCCTGGAGGCCAACATCATCGGCACGTACAACCTGTACGAGGCCGCGCGGCTCAACGGCGTCAAGCGCATCTTCTTCGCCAGCTCCAACCACACGACCGGCTTCTACAAGCAAAGCGAAGTGATTGGCGTGGACGCCCCCGCCCGCCCCGACGGCCTCTACGGCCTGAGCAAGGCCTTCGGCGAGGACGTAGCGCAGCTCTACTTCGACCGCTACGGCATCGAGAGCGCGCTGGTGCGCATCGGCTCCTCCTTCCCCGAGCCGCGCGACCGCCGCATGCTGGCCACGTGGATGAGCTACGACGACCTGGAGCGCCTCACCCTGGCCGTGCTCACCACGCCGGTGCTGGGCTGCAGCGTCATCTACGGCATCTCGGACAACAAGACGCGCTGGTACGACAACAGCGGCGCCGCGCACATCGGCTACTGCCCGCAGGACTCCTCCGAGCCCTTCCGCGCCGCCGTTGAGGCGAAGCAGCCCAAGCTGGACCTGAGCGATCCGGCCGTCATCCACCAGGGCGGCGCGTTCGTGCGCACCGGCCCCTTCGACAACGCCTGAGGCGAACGGGAGCTCCTGGCCATGAATACGCAGGACCTGGGCCAAACGGCCGTGCAAACGCTGTGCGACGTGCGCAACCGCGTGGGCGAGAGCCCGCTGTGGAGCCCGGCCGAGCAGGCGCTGTACTGGGTGGACATCGAGGCGCGGCGGCTGCACCGCCACGACTGGCAGACGCGCGAGGCACAGCACTGGGAGCTGCCCGAGCGCATCGGCTGCATCGCGCTGCACGCCTCCGGCGGCCTGGTGGCCGGCATGGAGACGGGCATCTACCGGCTGCGCCCGCAGCGCCGCGGGCAGATCGAGGTGGTGCCGCTGCACCAGATCACGTTCAGCCAGCCGGGCATGCGCTTCAACGACGGGCGCTGCGACCGCGCCGGGCGGCTGTGGCTGAGCTCCATGGTGATGGACATGTCGCAAGCCTCGCCCGCGGGCGTGCTCTACCGCTACGACCGCCGCGGCCTGGTGCCCATGGTGGACGGCCTCATCACCGGCAACGGCCTGGCCTTCAGCCCCGACGGGCGCACCCTGTACCTCTCGGACTCGCACCCCAGCGTGCGCCGCGTGTGGGCCTTCGACCTGGACGCCGAGGGCAACCTCTCCAACCGGCGCGAGTTCATCGACATGAACCAGCACCCCGGGCGCCCCGACGGCGCCGCGGTGGACGTGCACGGCGGCTACTGGATCTGCGGCAACGACGCCGGCCAGGTGCACCGCTTCACGCCGCAGGGCGAGCTGGCGCGCTCCATCGGCCTGCCCGTGAGCAAGCCCGCCATGTGCAGCTTCGGCGGGCCGGACATGCGCCACCTCTTCATCACGTCCATCCCGCCGGCCCAGCCCGCCGACGGGTTCGATGCGGCGCTGGACGGCGCCGTGTTCGTCACCGAGCCCGGCCTGCGCGGGCTGCCCGAGACGCCGTTCCGCGCCTGAAGCGGCCCGGCCTCCTGCGGGCTACAGGCTCACGGTTTCCTGTTCCCTGTTTCTTGTTCCCTGTTTCCTGCTCTCCGTTCACTGCTTCAGGCAGCCGCAACGGCAACAACCACACTCCATTGGAGACAAGCACCATGTTCAAGAACCTCTCACTGGCCGTGGCCGCCGCGCTGGCGGCCTTTGGCGCCCAGGCCGTCGAGTTCCGCTCGGCCGACGTGCACAACAGCGACGACTACCCCACCGTCGCGGCCGTCAAGCACATGAGCGAAGTGCTGCAGCAAAAGAGCGGCGGCAAATACAAGATCAAGGTCTTCAACAAGAGCGCGCTGGGCACCGAGAAGGAGACGCTGGACCAGGTGAAGATCGGCGCGCTGGAGATGAACCGCGTCAACATCTCCTCGCTGAACTCCATGTGCCCGAAGTCGCTGGTGCCCACCATGCCCTTCCTGTTCAACAGCATCGAGCACATGCGCAAGGTGCTGGACGGCCCGGTGGGCGAGGAGATCCTGCAGGGCTGCGAGAAGGAGGGCCTGGTGGGCCTGGCCTTCTACGACAGCGGCGCGCGCAGCATCTACGCCAAGAAGCCCGTGCGCACCCTGGCCGACGCCAAGGGCCTGAAGATTCGCGTGCAACCGTCCGACCTGTGGGTGGCCGTGGCCGCCGCCATGGGCGCCAACGCCACGCCCATGCCCACCGGCGAGGTCTACACCGCGCTCAAGACCGGCCTGATCGACGCCGCCGAGAACAACATCCCGTCCTACGAGGGCTTCAAGCACTACGAGGCCGCCAAGGTCTACTCCAAGACCATGCACTCCATGGCGCCGGAGATGCTGGTGATCAGCAAGGCCATCTTCGACAAGATGTCCAAGGCCGACCAGGACATGTTCCGCGCCGCGGCCAAGGAATCCGTGACCTTCCAGCGCAAGAAGTGGGACGAGCAGGACGCCAAGGCCCTGGAGATCGTGACCAAGGCCGGCGCGCAAATCGTCTCCGACGTGGACCTGCCCGCCTTCAAGAACGCCATGGCCCCGGTGTACGCCAAGTTCATCAACACGCCGGACCTGCAGCGCCTGGTGAAGGCGGCGCAGGACACCAAGTAAGCCGCCCAAGCATCCCACCCGGCCACCCACCAGCGTCACACCCGCGCACGCGGGTGTCCACGAAGACCGGGCAGCAGCCCGGCTGACGTGGATGCCCGCCTTCGCGGGCATGACGACGGGGCGCCGTTTGAGCGCCTGACAACGAAGCGGCGAGCGCCGCTTCCCCAGTTCCTCCAAGGTGCCGGCGCGCAATCAGCCGGCGCCCTTTGATGCGGGCCGCGCCCAGCGCGGCGCGGCCCGCCCTTTTCGGAGACTCTCCATGACACCCGCCGCCCTGCCGGCCACCGTCGCGGACAACGAGAACGTCAACGCTGCCACCGGCACGCCGCTGACCGCCTCGGCCACGCACGAGCGCCCGGCCTCGACACACCTTTATTCGCGCTTTTGCGCCTTCCTCTCCAAGGCCAGCCTGGTGCTGGCCGTGATCGGCCTCATCGGCCTGATCCTGTGCGTGCAGTTCCAGGTCGTCGGCCGCTACATCTTCAATGACACGCCCACCTGGGCCGAGGCCCTGGCGCTGCAACTCGTCCTGTACGTGACCGCGTTGGGCGTGGCCGTGGGCGTGCGCGACGCGGGCCACATCGGCCTGGAGTCACTGGTGTCGCTGCTGTCGGAAAAGTGGCGGCTGCGCGTGGAAATCGTCATCCACGGCTTCGTCGTCCTCTTCGGCGCGCTCATGGCGCAAAGCGGCTGGCTGTGGACCACGCTCAAGTGGAGCGACATCAAGCCCATGCTGGGCGTGCCCGTGGGCGCGGACTACCTGGCCCTGGTAGTGGCCGGCGTCCTGATCGTTCTTTTCTCCATCGAACACATCGTCGCGCTCATCCGCAACGAGGAAGTGGTGCCAGCATGGAACTGACCGTCCTTTGCATCAGCTTTGCAGCCCTGCTGGTCCTGGGCGTGCCCGTGGCCTTCTCCATCGGCCTGGCCTCGGTGGCCACGGTCGTGTACTCGGGCATGCCCGTGGCCATCGTCTTCCAGAAAATGGTGGGCGGCATGCAGGTGTTCTCCTTCCTGGCCATCCCGTTCTTCGTGTTCGCCGGCGAGCTCATGCTCTACGGCGGCATCGCCGACCGCATCGTGCGCTTTGCCAACTCGCTGGTGGGCCACGTGCGCGGCGGCCTCGGGATGAGCAACGTGGTGGGCTGCACGCTCTTCGGCGGCGTGGCGGGCTCGGCGCTGGCCGACGTGTCGGCCATGGGCTCGGTGATGATCCCGCTGATGAAGAAGGAGGGCTACGACGCCGACTACGCCGTCAACGTGACGACGCACGCGGCGCTGGTGGGCGTGCTCATGCCCACCTCGCACAACCTCATCATCTTCACGCTGGCCACCACGGGCATCGCGTCGGTGAGCGTGTTCAGCCTGATCCTGGCGGGCATCATCCCGGCGCTGCTGCTGACGGCCTGCAACCTGGGCGCGGCCTACTACGTGGCGCGCAAGCGCGGCTACCCCACCCGCGGCGGCTTCCCCGGCTGGGCCGAGGTGCTCAAGGCCTTCCTGGGCTCGCTGCCCGGCCTGCTCATCGTGGTCATCATCCTCGCGGGCATCCTGTCGGGCATCTTCACCGCCACCGAGTCGGCCGCCACGGCCGTGTTCTGGGCCGTGCTGGTGACGGCCCTGGTCTACAAGACGCTGTCGTGGAAGGACTTCCTCAAGGCCTGCGCCAAGGCCTGCAAGGCCACCGGCGTGGTGCTGCTGCTCATCGGCATCTCCAGCGCCTTCGGCTACTTCATGGCGCTGTACGAGGTGCCGGAGAAGACGGGCGAGCTGATGAAGTCGGTTTCGGACAACCCGCTGGTGATCTTCTTCATGATCAACCTGCTGCTGTTCGTCCTGGGCACCTTTCTGGACATGGCCGCCACCATCCTGGTGTGCACGCCCATCTTCCTGCCCATCGCCGTGCAGTTCGGCATGGACCCGGTGCAGTTCGGCATCGTCATGCTCATCAACTGCGCGCTGGGCCTGAACACGCCGCCCGTGGGCGTGACGCAGTTCGTGGGCTGCGCCATCGGGGAGATCTCGGTGGGGCAGGTGATGAAGTCCATCCTGCCCTTCTACAGCGCCCTGGGCCTGTGCCTGGCGCTCGTCACCTACGTGCCGGCCTTCTCGCTGTGGCTGCCCAGCCTCTTCAAGTAAGCCCGTGAGGCCCGGGCCGGCGCACGCGCCGGCCCGGCCCACCCCCTCTTGCACGCGGCCGGAAGCCCTCCCCCAACAGGACTTCCGGCCGCGCCCCTTTTTCGGACACAGGACCTCATCGACATGACCGCCCCCGCCCCGCTGCTGATCCGAATGCATGCGAACGACAACGTCGCCATCGTCGCCAACGACGGCGGCCTGCCCGCCGGCACCGTGCTGCCTGAGCACGGCGGCC
>NZ_JAXOJX010000102.1:0-21837 GCF_034427735.1 Azohydromonas lata | reverse complement strand
CCCCGTGGCGTCCAGCCGCCCGCCCAACGTGAGCGCAGGCGCGCGCGCGTCCAGCCGCGCCGGGCGCAGCTCTTCCAGCAGGGCTTGAAGCGTGAACACGTCGCCCTGGGTGCGGCCCTGGGCGTTGATGCGGCCGGCCGGCGCCTCGGCGCTGCCCAGCAGCAGTTGTGCGTCGTTGAGCTGCAGGTGCCCAAGGTCGGCGGGGTTGATCAGCGCGTCCAGCTTGGCCTGGCGCACGGGCACGCGGCCGGCGTCCCAGGTGCCGGCCGCGGCGTTGTCCAGCTCCAGGCGGGCCTGGAGCTGGTTTTGCGGGCTGGGCTGGATGACGGCCTGGCCGCTGAGCGCCGTGCGCGGCGCCGTGGGCAGCAGCACCTGCAGGTCCAGCGCCTGCACGCGGGCCTGCAGCCGCGACAGCGGGAACCCTGCAAAGGGCGTGACCGTGGCCATGGCGTTGAGCGACTGCGGCGGCTCGGTGCGGGCCTGCAGCGCCGCTTCCAGCGACAGCGTGGCCAGCGGCCCGCGCAACTGCACGGCCGCGCCCAGCGAGGGGAGCTGGCCGGTGGCGGGTTGCGACAGGCGCAGGTCGGCCTGCACCGGCATGGGCGCGTCGGCGCCCACCTGGGCCTGGCCTTCGACCTTGAGCGGCCCGCGGCTGACGGCGAAGTTCTCCACCCGGTGCCGGCGTCCGCCGTCCTCGCCCACGTGCAGCGCCGCCTGCAGCGCACGCAGCGGCTCGCCGGCCAGGGCGGCGGCGTGGAATTCGTCGATGCGCAGCGCGGCCACTTCCAGCGCCACGGGCAGCCGCAACTGCTGCGGCGGGGGCGATTTCGGCGGCGGCGGCTCCTGGGCCTGCGGCAGCGTCAGAAAGCCCTGGCGTGCCGTCAGCGCGTCGAAGGCGACCTGGGCGTAGGGGCTGGACAGGCGCAGCCGGCTCACGCGCAGATTCGTCCAGGCCGGCTCCACCAGGCGCAGCTCGCCGCCGACGCCAAAGCGCACGGTGATGGCGTCCGCGCCGAAGTCGCCGAGCAGCGTGCCGCGCGGCCGCGTGACTTCCACGCCCGGCAACTGGCCCAGCGCCCAGGCCGTGCCGCGCTCGGTGCGCAGGCTCCACCAGGCGGCGCCGGCAACGGCCAGCACCAGCGCCAGCAGCAGCAGGGCAAGGACGATGAGCGCGCGGCGCAGCCGGTGCGGGCGTTGGGGTGGCGGCGTGTGGCCGGGCGTGGAGGGGGGCGGCGCGGGCGGATTCGTGGCGGCCATGGATTCAACGCTCATTCAGAAACTTGCCCCCGCCGTCACGTGCACTCGGAAACGCGCGTCGTCCACGCCGTAGGCCAGGTCCAGCCGCAGCGGCCCAACGGGGCTGCGGTAGTGCAGGCCCACGCCCACGCCCACGGCGGGCTTGATGTCGGAAAAACGCTCGGCCGCGTTGCCGGCGTCAATGAAGGCCGCGCCCAACAGCGCCGGCATGCGGCGCGAGATGGGGTGGGTGATCTCGGCGCTGGCCGTGAGCAGCGAACGGCCGCTGGTGACCACGCCGTTCACCTCCGGCCCCAGGCTGCGGTAGGCGTAGCCGCGCACCGAGTCCTCGCCGCCGGCACGGAACAGCAGCGGGTCCGGCACGCCGATGGCTTGCCGCGCGAAGACCTGGCCCACGTCCAGCCGCAGCCGCGCGTTCCAGCCGTTGCCAAAGGGGCGGAAGGCCAGCAGCCGCGTGTAGAGGCGGCCAAAGGGGCCGCTCTCGGCCTCGTCGCTGCGGGCGTAGCCCAGGGCGGTCTGCAGGATGACGGCCTGCCCGCGCGTGGGCAGCAGCCGGCTGTCCACGTCGCGCCAGGTCCAGTCGGCGTTGGCGGTGAGGGCCTGCGAGGTGACGCGGCCCAGGGGCGAGTCCACGCGCGAGTAGGTGCCTTCGCCGTAGTACATGCGGTCGAGCTTGTTGCGGCTTTGGCTGCGGCCCACGCGCAGCCGGGCCGAGAGGCGGTCCTCGTCCTCCACCTTGAGCTGCTCGACGTTGCCGGCCACCAGGTCCTGCCACATGCGCTCCTTGGCATAGGACCGCAAGTCCCACTCCCAGAGCTTGCGCTGGCTGCCGAGCTCGAAGTTGTTGCGCGCCGTCCAGTTCAGGCCGAAGGGGCGGCGGTGGAAGTGCTCCAGCGTGAAGCGCGGCCCCGTGTCGCTGCTGTAGCCCAGGCCCAGCGTGGCGTTCTGTTCGCGCTGCTCGCGCACGCGCACGGTGACGGGCGTGGCGTCGGCGACTGAAGGGTTGGTGTCGATGGAGACGGCCGCGCCCTCGTACAGGCCGGACAGGCGCAGGCGGTCCTGGTAGTCCAGCAGCTTTTGCTCGCTGTAGGGCTCGCCCGGCTGGAAGTCGGCCAGGTTGCGTATCGCCTGCTCGCCGTAGCGCTGCACGCCTTCGAGCTTCAGGCCCCCCAGGTGGAAGAGCGGGCCGCTGTCGGCTTGGGCGGTGAGCGCGGCGGCCTGCTCGCGCGAGCGTATGGCGGCCTGCGTGTCGGTCCAGGTGGCGGCCGGGTAGCCGTTGGCTTGCAGCTGGGTGATGGCGCCGTTCTTGGCGGCGGTCCAGTCGTCCTGGCGGAAGGCGTCGCCGGGCTTCAAGGGCCAGTCCTTCTGTACCTTCTCCCGCAGCCGTTGGGCGGGGCGCTCGCCCGCGTCGGCGCGCTGCTGCAGGTTGCCCTTCACTTGCACGTCCACGCTTTGCACGGTGGTGCGCGGGCCGGGGTCGATGCTCACCACCACGCGAGGCAGCTTCCCTTCGGCCGGCGCGGGCTCCAGGCGCGCCTGCACCTGGGCATTGAAATAGCCCTCGGTGCGCAACAGCGTGCGGGCCTGCTCGGGGGCTTGGGCGACGAGGCGGGCGAGCTCCTCGTCGGTGAGGCCCTGGTCGGCCGGGACGGTGCGAAAGCGCGCCAGGTCCAGGTTGTCGCCCACCAGGGCGCGCAGCTCGCGCGGGCCTTCAACCTCGATGTCGTAGCGCGGCGGCCCTTCGGCGGGCGGCTCGCCGCGCGCGGCGGCGGCCTCCTGGTCCGACTTGGGTTTCAGAACCGAGCAGCCGCCCAACAGCGCGGCCAGGGCCAGGACGATGGCAAGAGCAAGGGGACGCGGGCGCGTGGGCGGCATTGACGGCTTGTGGAGAGGACAGGCCGCACGCAGGGGCAATCACCGTACCGGCCTCGCCGGACGGGGGCGGCACGCGGTCTGGAGCCGGCGAAAAAATGGGCGGGATCCCGCAATCCCGCCCAAAGCACCGACGAAGGAATGCCGTGGTCCGCTGCGAATCGGCGTGAGCCGCCGCGCGGCGCGGCAAACCTTGGTGGAGACGACAGCAAGCGCAGGGCTCAAGGCGGGCGGTGCAGGGCCGGGAAGATCGCGGCCGGGCCTGGGACTTGTCCGGGGTGGGCGGCGGCACAGCGGTGCCGGCACGCCGCCCCCGCCTGGAAAGGACGTCGAAACCGGGGCCGCGGCCCTCAACGCGACGGGATGCTGCCCGGCACCGTGCCCCCGGGCACCGTGGTGGAGGGCAAGGTGGCGGAGGGCAGCGTGGCGCTGGGCACCGTGCCGCCCAGGGCCGGCGGCACGGGCGCGGCGGGCAAGGGCGGCGTGGTGGCGCCGCTCAGCGGCGGGGGCGGCGCCACCGCCCCCGGCGGTGTGGTACCTGCTGTGGCGGCCGGCACCGTCGTGCTCGGCACGGTGCTGCCGGGCACGGGCGTGGTGCCCGGCGCCGTTGGGCTGAGGAGGGTGGTGCCGGGAATGGTGGTGCCCGGCAAGGTGGTGGACGGGATGGTGGGACTGGGCGCCGTCGGCGTGGTGGGCAAGGCGGGGTTGGTGGCCGCCCCCATGCCGGTGACGGCGCTGGCGCTGCCGGAGGCCGGCCCAACGCCGCTGCCGTTGAGCGGGGCGCTCTGGTACGCGGGGAACTGGGGCTGCGCGGGCGTCTGCGGCAGCGGCTGGGTCTGCGCCTGCGCCTGCGACAGCGCGGCGGCGCCGGCCAGCGCGGCGGCGGCAAGGGAAGGGCGAAGGGCAAGGCGGGCCATGGCGGTCTCCTGGAACCTGGGAGGGGCGCGGGTCCTTGCCCGGGAGCGGGCCGGGGCCCATGCAGGGTGTCCAGCAAGGCCAGGGCCCGCGGCGGCGCGGAAGGGCTGCAAGCGTTTGCCAGCCGCAGGCACCGGACTATTCCCGGGCTCGCCGGATGCGCTCCCGGTTCGCACCGCGCGCCGGCTTGAGCACCATGACGGGCATTGGCTGGCGCCGGGCCGCAGACCGGCGTGCCGGCCCTCTTTATGAGGTTCCAGCCGCCACGCCCCCGCGGCGGCCGGCACCCTCCAGGCCCAAGAACATGAACCACGCCGTTGCCTTCGATCCCGCCGAGCTGCGTCGCCGCCTGGGCGAGCTGCACCGGGAGCAGCCCCTGCTGGATCCGGCCGCGCCCGCCATGCGCATCGGCATCGCCGACGCCGAGGGCGAGTTGCTGCACGTGGTGGAGACGTCCAGCCTGTCGCAGGCCGTGAAGGTGTTCGAGCTGTTGGGCGACTTGGGCCTGGAGCCGTGCAAGGGCCGCCACCGCAGCCCCGACGGGCGCCGCCTCACGCGGCTGTATTCGCCGGCCCGCGATTGAATATTTTCCGCGGGCTCCTTGGGGCCCCCGGCCGCAATAAGCCTGCAGCAGGCGAAAGAAATTGCCGATTCAGCCCTGCGGGCGGCGCCTCACCGCGGGACGGTGAAATTCCTTGCCCACCACGGCGCGGGCATAGAGATATTCATGCAGCGTGCAGGTTTCCAGTCGATCCATGTCCACGTGGCCGCCTTCGTCGCAGGGGAAGGACATGTCCCGGTGCGGGCCTTGCAGGGACTGGAAGCACAGCTCAAATCCGTCCTGATGCGAGCAAGAGGCCTTCATGACGGTTTCCCGGTTGTTCTCCGCCAAAAAGCCGGGGCGGAAATGGGTGGACATTTGCCAAAAAGCGGCTGGAAAACCGGCGGCCTTTTGGCATCAATTTCGGTCTTGCTGGTTTCCATCCTCTTCAGGAACAAAAAGGGTCGCCAGATACAAATATCCCGCCGCAGCGGGACCTTCGTACCGCTCCAGACATGGGAGGGAAACCTCCCCATGGGCCGGCTATCCCGGCCCCGCTTGCGCAGCGCGCGGCCCGCGCCTCACATGCCCGCGTAGTTGGGCCCGCCGCCGCCCTCGGGGACGACCCAGGTGATGTTCTGCGTCGGGTCCTTGATGTCGCAGGTCTTGCAATGCAGGCAGTTCTGGGCGTTGATCTGCAGCCGCTGCTGCCCGCCGCCGTCCTGGCCGTCGCCCACCAGCTCGTACACGCCCGCGGGGCAGTAGCGCGTCTCCGGCGCGGCGTAGCTCGCCGCGTTGACGCTCAGGGGCACACGCTCGTCGAGCAGCCGCAGGTGCGCGGGCTGGTCCTCGCCGTGGTTGGTGTTGCTGGCAAAGACGCTGGAGAGGCGGTCGAAGGTCAGCTTGCCGTCCGGCTTGGGGTAGGCGATGGGCTCGCACTGCGCGGCCGGGCGCAGCGCCAGGTGGTCCGGCTTGTCGCGGTGCAGCGTCCACGGCGGCGTCTTCACGCCCAGGCGGGGCAGCAGCCAGTGCTCCACGCCGGTCATGAGCGCGCCCACGCGCAGGCCCTTCTTGAACCAGGCCTTGAAGTTGCGCGAGGCGTGCAGCTCCTCGTGCAGCCAACTGCGCTCGAACGCCTCGGGGTAGGCGGCCAGCTCGTCACGGCTGCGGCCGGCTTGCAACGCGGCGAAGGCGGCTTCGGCGGCCAGCATGCCGGTCTTGATGGCGGCGTGGCTGCCCTTGATGCGCGCGGCGTTGAGCGTGCCCGCGTCGCAGCCCACCAGCGCGCCGCCCGGGAACGCCAGCTTGGGCAGCGACAGCAGCCCGCCCGCCGCGATGGCGCGCGCGCCATAGCCCAGGCGCCGCCCGCCCTCCAGGTGCGCGCGGATGGCCGGGTGCGTCTTCCAGCGCTGCATTTCCTCGAAGGGGCTGAGCCACGGGTTGGCGTAGTCCAGCCCCGTGACGAAGCCCAGCGTCACGCGGTTGCCTTCCAGGTGGTAGAGGAAGCCGCCGCCGTAGCAATCCGCCTGCAGCGGCCAGCCGGCGGTGTGCACCACGCGGCCGGGCTGGGCCTTGTCCGCGGGCACTTCCCACAGCTCCTTGATGCCCAGGGCGTAGCTCTGCGGATCGCGGCCGGCGTCCAGTTGAAAACGCTCGATGAGCTGCTTGCCCAGGTGGCCGCGCGCGCCTTCGGCAAAGAGGGTGTAGCGGGCGTTGAGCTCCATGCCGAGCTGGAAGTCGGCGGTGGGCTCGCCGTTCTTGCCCAGGCCCATGTGGCCGGTGGCCACGCCGCGCACGGCGCCGTTGTCGTCGTAGAGCACCTCGGCCGCGGCGAAGCCGGGGAAGATGTCCACGCCCAGGCCCTCGGCCTGCTCGGCCAGCCACTTGGTGACCTGGCCGAGCGAGACGACGAAGCAGCCCTCGTTGTGGAAGTTACGGGGGACGAGCCAGTCGGGGGTGCGGTGCGCGGCCTGCGGCGTGAGGAAGAGCACGTCGTCCCCCGCCACCGGCTGGTGCAGCGGCGCGCCGCTGCGGGCCCAGTCGGGCAGCAGCTCGGTGAGGGCGCGCGGGTCCATGACGGCACCGGAGAGGATGTGCGCGCCGGGCTCGGAGCCTTTTTCCAGCACGGCCACCGACACCTCGGCGCCGGCCGCCTGCGCGAGCTGCTTCAGGCGTATGGCCGTGGCCAGCCCGCCCGGGCCGGCGCCGACCACGACCACGTCGTAGTCCATGGCCTCGCGCGGGCCGTATTGCTCCAGGAGGTGAAGAGGGGTCATGGCGGGGTCTCCGGCAGTTCTGCGTGAAATTGAGGTGTTGCTTGGCACGTTGCGCGTGCAGCCTTGCTGGCCGCAAGCCCAACTGGCTGTCATGCCGGCGAAGGCCGGCATCCACGCGCACCGATGGCGCGGCCTGCACGGCCCAGGCGCGCTGGGGCGCAAATCAACGAAGCGTTTCGGTCATCGTGGATGCCGGCCTTCGCCGGCATGACGACATGTTTCGCAGCGGGCTGCGCGGCTTCGTGGGCCGCGTCACGTCCACTCCACCGCCGCCGCGAGCATGTAGCCCGCGCCGTAGACGGTCTTGATGATCTTGGGGTTCTGCGCGTCGCCTTCGAGCTTGCGGCGCAGCCGCGAGATGCGCACGTCGATGCTGCGGTCCAGCGGCGAGAGGTCGCGCGCGCCCATGAGCTGTTCGCGGGTGAGGATCTGGTGCGGCCGCTCCAGGAAGGCGCGCAGCACCTGCGTCTCGGCCGTGCCCAGCAGCGTCTCGGTGCCGTCCGGCGCGCGCAGCAGGTTGGCTGCGCAGTCCAGGCTCCAGCCCGCGAAGCGCGCATGCCGGCGTTGCAGCGGCGCCATCCCGGGCGCGACGGCGCCCCGGCGGCGCAGGATGCTGCGCACGCGCGCCACCAGCTCGCGCGGCTCGAAGGGTTTCACGACGTAGTCGTCGCCGCCGCCTTCCAGCGCCATCACGCGGTCCACCGTGTGGCCGCGGCCGGTGAGCACCAGCACGCCGCAGCTGCAGCGCCGCGCGATCTCGCGCACCAGCTCCATGCCGTCCATGTCCGGCAGCCCCAGGTCCACGATGCACAGGTCCGGCTGCTCCATCTGCAGCCGCCGCAGCACGCCCGCGCCGTCGCCGAAGGTCTCGCAGGCGAAGCCGAAGTCGCGCAGCGCCAGGCTCACCAGCCGGGCGACCTCGGGGTCGTCCTCGACGACGTAGACGAGGGCGGCTGCGGCCTCAACCATGAAGCGCTCCCGGCATCCGGCCGCCGCCCGCCGCCGGCACCTGGCGATGCAGGAAGTCCGCCAGCTGCCGCTTGGTGAAGGGCTTGCAGAGCATGGGCACCTCGCCCGCGGCGGGCTGCTCGCCGGGGACGAAGCCGCTCATGAGCGCCACGCGCGGCACGCCGCGCGCCTGGGCCTGGCGCGCCACCTCGCGCCCGTCCACGCCGCCGGGCATCACCACGTCGGACAGCAGCAGTTGGATGCGCGGCGTGTACTCCAGCATCTGCAGCGCCTCGGCGCCGTTCTCGGCCTCCAGCACGGCAAAGCCCAGGTCCACCAGCGCGCGGCGCACGACCTTGCGCACCTCGGTGTCGTCCTCCACCAGCAGCGCCAGCGCGGCGCTGGGGTCGGCGCGGTGGCCGGCGTCGCAGCAGGTGTCGGCCATGAGGCTGGCCACGGCGCTTTGCGCCACGGGCAGCCACAGCGTGACGGTGGCGCCCGCGCCCGGGGCACTGTCTATGGCCACGGCGCCCTCGGACTGGCGCACGAAGCCGTACACCATGGACATGCCCAGCCCCGTGCCCGTGCCGGGGCGCTTGGTGGTGAAGAAGGGCTCGAACACGCGCGAGCGCGTGGCGGCGTCCATGCCGCAGCCGTTGTCGCGCACGTCGATGCGGATGTAGTGGCCGGGCTTGGCCTGCAGCTCCTGCGCACGCGTGGCCGACAGCGTCTCGGCCGCGATGCGCACCACCACCGAGCGCGACTGCGCGTCGCGCGAGTTGAGCACCAGGTTGACCAGCGCGTCCTGCAGGTGGCTGGCGTCCACCCAGGCCCACAGCGGCAGCTCCCCGGCGTCCAGCCGCAGCTCCATGCCTTCCGGCAGCGAGCGCCGCAGCAGGTTGATGACGGTGGACACCAGCGGCCCAACCTCGGCGGCCTGCGCCTCCAGCGGCTGGCGGCGGGCAAAGCCCAGCAGCGCGCGTATGAGCTCCGCGCCGCGCCGCGCGGCCGACAGCGCGGGGTCGATGAACTCCGTCACCTTCTCGTCCATGCGCAGCTCGCGCAGGGCGCCTAGGTTGCCGATGATGACGGTGAGCATGTTGTTGAAGTCGTGCGCCAGGCCGCCGGTGAGCTGGCCCAGCGCCTCCATCTTCTGCGCCTGCGACAGCAGCTCCTGCGCGCGGCGCAGCTCGGAGATGTCGAAGGTCAGCTCGAAGCAGCCGATCACGGTGCCGTCGGCGGCCTTCTCCGGGATGAGCGTGGTGCGCGCCATGCGCACGCGGCCGTCCACGCAGTGCGCCTCGTACTCGTAGGTCACGGGCTCGCCGGCGAATGCGCGCGCAACGTTGGGGCGGATGCTGGCGTAGATCTCGCGGCCCAGGTATTCGCGGGCGCTGATCTGGTCGAGGCGGTCGGGGTCCAGGCCGAACCACTCCTGGTAGCCGCGGTTGATGTAGCGGTAGGCCTTCTTGTGGTCGAAGTAGGCGATGAGGGCGGGCAGCGAGTCCGTGATCAGCCGCATCTGCGCTTCGCTGAGTGCGAGCTCGCTGGTGCGCTCGGCCACGCGCCGCTCCAGCTCGGCGGCCTGCAGCGCGGCCTGCTCCTCGGCCCGGCGCTGCGCCGTGATGTCGGAGTACAGCGTGATGAAGCCCACGCCCGGCACCGGCACGCCGCGCACGCGCAGCACCTGGCCATTGGGACGCACGCGCTCCAGCTCGTGCGTCTCGAAGCGCCGCGCCGCCGCCACGCGTTGCGCCACCAGCCCGTCAACCTCGCCCGCCCCGTACTCGCCGCGCTCGGCGTTGTAGCGGATGAAGCTCTCGAAGGCGGCGCCTTCGAACACCATCTCCGGCGGGAAGTCCAGCAGCTTTGTGAAGGCTTCGTTCCAGGCGAGCAGGCGCAGGTCGCTGTCCATCAGGCTGAAACCCTGGTCTATGAGGTCCAGCGCCGCCTGCAGCGCCGCATAGCGCCGGTGGCCGGCGGCGTCGCCGGCTTGAGCTTGCTCAACCATGGGAGCTTGTCGCAGACCTTGCATGGCCCAAATTCTAGGGACCGGCTCTTCCCCGCAGCCGGGATGCAAACATTCGTCATATTTGCTGGGAGAGCGTGAAAAGGTCCTTCGCCATCCTTCAGCCCGGCGCCGCGGTCCGATTTTGAGCCGCCGGATGCCTGGAGGAGCAGAGCAATGACCCGGATCAATCCCTACGCGCTGGGCCTGGACAAGAACGCGGCCAACTTCGTCGCGTTGTCGCCCTTGAGTTTCATGGAGCGCGCCGCGCTGGTGTACCCGCAGCGCACGGCCATCGTCTACGGCGGCGCCCGCCAGGACTGGCGCACCACCTACGAGCGCTGCCGCCGCCTGGCCAGCGCGCTGGCGCGCCGCGACGTGCAGCCCGGCGACACCGTGGCGGCCATGCTGCCCAACGTGCCGGCCATGTTCGAGGCCCACTTCGGCGTGCCCATGTGCGGGGCCGTGCTCAACACGCTCAACACGCGGCTGGACGCCGAGGCCATCGCCTTCATGCTGCAGCACGGCGAGGCCAAGGTGCTGCTCACCGACCGCGAGTTCGCGCCCGTCGTGGGCAAGGCGCTGGAGCTGTTGGGCGACAAGCGCCCCCTCGTGATCGAGGTCGAGGACGAGACCGCCCCCGCCGGCGCTCGCCTGGGCGAGATCAGCTACGAGCAACTGCTGGCCCAGGGCGATGCGGCCTACGCCTGGCAACTGCCCGCCGACGAGTGGGACGCCATCGCGCTGAACTACACCTCCGGCACCACGGGCAACCCCAAGGGGGTGGTGACGCACCACCGCGGCGCCTACCTGAACGCGGCCAACAACGCCATCGCCTGGAGCCTGCCGCACCACCCGGTGTACCTGTGGACGCTGCCCATGTTCCACTGCAACGGCTGGTGCTTCCCCTGGACGATAGCGCTGGTGGCCGGCACCAGCGTGTGCCTGCGCAAGGTGGACCCGCTGGCCATCTGGCCGCTCATGCGCGAGCACGGCGTCACGCACCTGTGCGGCGCGCCCATCGTGTACAGCATGCTCATCAACGCCCCGGCGGAGCTGCGCCAGAGCCTGGGCCGCGTGGTGCGCGGCCTCATCGCCGGGGCCCCGCCGCCGGCCGCGGTCATCGAGGGCTGCGAGGCCGCGGGCATAGAGATCACCCACGTCTACGGCCTCACCGAGGTCTACGGGCCCGCGGCCGTGTGCGCCAAGCAGGAGCATTGGGCCGCGCTGCCGGCGCAGGAGCGTGCGCGGCTCAACGGCCGCCAGGGCGTGCCTTACCCGCTGCAGCAGGCCGTGGCCGTGCTCGACCAGGACACCCTGGAGCCCGTGCCCGCCGACGGCGAGACCATGGGCGAGATCTGCTTCCGCGGCAACGTGGTGATGAAGGGCTACCTCAAGAACCCCGGCGCCACCGAGGAAGCCTTTGCCGGCGGCTGGTTCCACACCGGCGACCTGGCCGTGGTGCACCCGGACGGCTACGTCAAGATCAAGGACCGCAGCAAGGACATCATCATCTCCGGGGGCGAGAACATCAGCTCCATCGAGGTCGAGGACGTGCTGCACCGCCATCCCGACGTGATGCTGGCCTCCGTCGTGGCGCTGCCCGACGAGAAGTGGGGCGAAGTGCCTTGCGCCTTCGTGGAGCTCAAGCCCGGGGCGCCCACCGTCACCGAGCAGGAGCTCATCGAGTTCTGCCGCGAGCACCTGGCCCGCTTCAAGGTGCCCAAGCGCATCGTCTTCGCCGAGGTGCCCAAGACCTCCACCGGGAAGATCCAGAAGTTCCTGCTGCGCCAGCGCGCCAAGTCGGCCAGCGCCATCGAATAAGAGGTTGAAGCCGCGCAGACCCACGCTGGTGGGTGTGCGCGCATCGACCCGTCAAGAATCATCACCCCTGGAGGAGTAGAGCATGTCTGCGGACATTTATCGCAAGGTCGAGAACGACCCGATGTTCAAGGAGCTGGTGGCCAAGCGCAGCCGCCTGGCGATCACGCTGTCGGCCGTCGTGCTGGTGGCGTACTACGCCTTCATGGCCGTGGTGGCGTTCGCGCCGGACATTTTCGGCAAGCCGCTGTTCGAAGGCAGCGCGCTGACCATCGGCGGCCCCATCGGGGCGCTGCTGATCATCGTTTCCTGGCTGCTCACGGGCCTTTACGTGTCGCGCGCCAACGGCGAGTTCGACCGCATGACGCAGGACATCGTGGAGCGCAACGCATGAAGCCCCTGAACAAGATCCTGGGCGCGCTGGCGCTCACGGGCGCCGCGGGCGCGGCGCTGGCGGGCGACGCCATCGGCCAGGCGCAGAAGCAGCCGCTCAACGTCACGGCCATCGCCATGTTCATTGCCTTCGTCCTGATGACGCTGGGCATCACGTATTGGGCGGCACGGCGCACCAAGTCCGCGGCGGACTTCTACACCGCCGGCGGCGGCATCACGGGCTTCCAGAACGGGCTGGCGATCGCGGGCGACTACATGTCCGCCGCCACGCTGCTGGGCCTGAGCTCCATGGTGTTCATGCGCGGCTTCGACGGCTTCGTCTACATCATCAGCTTCTTCGTGGGCTGGCCGGTCATCCTGTTCCTGCTGGCCGAGCGGCTGCGCAACCTGGGCCGCTTCACGTTCGCCGACATCGCCTCGTACCGGCTGGACCAGGCGCGCATCCGCACCTTCGCGGCCTTCGGCTCGCTGACGGTGGTGATCTTCTACCTGATCGTGCAGATGGTCGGCGCGGGGCAGCTCATCAAGCTGCTGTTCGGCCTGGACTACGCGGTGGCCGTGGCCATCGTGGGCGTGCTCATGGTGGTGTATGTGACCTTCGGCGGCATGATCGCCACGACCTGGGTGCAGATCGTCAAGGCCGTGCTGCTGCTCACCGGCGGCCTGATCATGCTGTTCCTGGCCATGGGCCACTTCGGCTTCAACATCGAGACGCTGGCCTCCAGGGCCGTCGCGGCGCACAAGAGCGGCGCGGCCATCATGCGCCCGGGCAGCCTGCTGGCCGACCCGGTGACGGCCGTGTCGCTGTCGCTGGGCCTGGTGTTCGGCACGGCCGCGCTGCCGCACATCATGATGCGCTTCTTCACGGTGCCCAACGCCAAGGAGGCGCGCAAGTCGGTCTTCGTGGCCAGCGGCTTCATCGGCCTGTTCTTCCTGGTGGTGTGCCTGCTGGGCCTGGCGGCCATCGTGATCGTGGGCCAGGACCCGCAGTTCTACGAGGGCGGCAAGGTGGGCGGCACGCTCATCGGCGGCAGCAACATGCCGGTGATGCACCTGGCCAAGGCCGTGGGCGGCGACCTGCTGCTGGGCTTCCTCTCGGCGGTGGCGTTCGCAACCATCCTGGCCGTGGTGTCGGGCCTGGCCCTGGCCGGCGCCTCCTCCATCGCGCACGACATCTACGCCCGCGTCATCCGCAAGGGCCAGTGCACGGAAGAGCAGGAGATGAAGGTCTCCAAGCGCGTGTCGCTGCTGCTGGGCGTGGTGGCCGTGGTGCTGGGCATCGCGTTCGAGAAGCAGAACGTGGCCTTCCTGGTCGGCCTGACCTTCGGCATCGCCGCCTCGGCCAACTTCCCCGTGCTGATCCTGTCCATCTACTGGAAGGGCCTGACCACGCGTGGCGCGCTGGTGGGCGGCGTCATCGGCCTGGTCTCGGCCGTCACCTTCGTGGTGCTGTCCAAGGCCGTGTGGGTGGTGGTGCTGGGCAACCAGGCGCCCATCTTCCCGTATGAGCAGCCGGCGCTGTTCTCCATGCCGCTGGCCTTCTTCTTCACGTGGCTCTTCTCCGTCACCGACAAGAGCGCGCGGGCCCAGAAGGAGATTGCCGGCTTCCGCGACCAGTACGTGCGTGCGCAGACCGGCATAGGTGCTGCCGCCGCCAGCGCGCATTGAGCGCGCACTGACCCCCATCCTCCAAGCAGTTATTCAAGGAGCTAAGACGATGTCCACCTACAGCGCACCCCTGCGCGACATGCTGTTCACGATGAAGGAAGTCGGCGGCCTGGAAGCGGTCTGCGCCCTGCCGGGCTTCGAGGAATGCTCGGCCGACCTGGTCGAGTCCATTCTCGAAGAGGCGGGCAAGTTCGCCGCCGGCGTGCTGGACCCCATCAACCGTGCCGGCGACACGCAGGGCGCGCGCTGGAAGGACGGCGTTGTCAACGCGGCCGACGGCTTCAAGGAGGCTTACCAGAGCTTCTGCGACACCGGCTGGAACGGCATGCCCGCGTCCGTCGAGTTCGGCGGGCAGGGCCTGCCCACCCTGGTGTCCACGGCGGTGCTGGAGATGTGGAAGTCCAGCAACCACGCCTTCAGCCTCTGCCAGATGCTCACCCTGGGCGCCGTGGAAGCCATCGCCCACCACGGCAGCGAAGCGCTCAAGCAGCGCTTCCTGCCCAACATGGTGTCCGGCCGCTGGACCGGCACCATGAACATCACCGAGCCGCAGGCCGGCTCGGACCTCTCCGTCATCCGCTCGCGCGCGGTGCCGCAAGGCGACCACTACCGCGTCAGCGGCAACAAGATTTTCATCACGTGGGGCGAGCACGACCTGGCGGAGAACATCATTCACCTGGTGCTGGCCCGCTTGCCGGACGCGCCCGCGGGCGTGAAGGGCCTGTCGCTGTTCCTGTGTCCCAAGTTCCTCGTCAATGAGGACGGGTCGCTGGGCGAGCGCAACGACCTGCTGTGCACCTCGCTGGAGCACAAGCTGGGCATCCATGGCAGCCCAACGGCTTCGATGAGCTTTGGCGAGCAGGGCGGGGCGATCGGCTACCTGGTGGGCGAGCCCAACCAGGGCCTGGCCTGCATGTTCACCATGATGAACCACGCCCGCCTGAACGTCGGCCTGGAAGGCCTGGGCGTCTCCGAGCGCGCCTACCAGCACGCCCGCGCCTATGCGCTGGAGCGCGTGCAGGGCCGCACCGCCACGGGCAGCAAGACCATCATCGGCCACCCCGACGTGCGCCGCATGCTCATGGACGGCAAGGCCCGCATCGAGGCCATGCGCGCCCTGGCCTACTTCTGCGCCGCCCAGATGGACCGCGCCCACGCCGCTACGCACCCGGCCGACCGCGCCCCAAGCCAGGCCCTGGTGGAGCTGCTCACGCCCATCGTGAAGGGCTGGCTCACCGACAACGCCCTCTTCATCGCCTCCGACGGCGTGCAGGTGCATGGCGGCATGGGCTTCGTGGAGGAAACGGGTGCCGCGCAATACCTGCGCGACGCGCGCATCACCACCATCTACGAGGGCACCACGGCCATACAGGCCAACGACCTCATCGGCCGCAAGATCGCCCGCGAGGGCGGCAAGACCGTCAAGACGCTGATCGCGCGCATGGACGCCGACGCGCGCCGCCTGCTCGACAGCCGGGAAGCCGCCGTCGCCCAAACCGGCGCGGCGCTGCACACCGGCGTCGCCGCGCTGGACGCCGCCGTGGACTGGCTGCTGGCCCACAGCGCCGAAGCGGGCGCCCAATGCGCCGCGGGCTCCGTGCCCTTCCTGCGCCTGGCCGGCACCGTCGTGGGCGGCTGGCTCAGCGCCCGCCTGGCCGACGCGGCCGCGGCGCAACTCGCCGCGGGCGAGGGCGACGCCGCCTTCCTGCGCGCCAAGGTCGCCACCGCGCGCCACTACGCGGCCCACGTGCTGGTGTCGGCGCCCATGCTGCGCGACGTGGTCGTGCACGGCGGCGACACCACGCTGGCGCTGGCCGACGAGCAGTTCTGAACTCTTGAAGCGAGAGGCCCCGCCGCCATGAACGACCTCCACGGCTACGACATCGAGGACCTGCGCCCCGGCATGCAGGCCACCTATTCCAAGACCATCACCGAGGCCGACATCGTGCTGTTCGCCGCCGTCTCCGGCGACAACAACGCGGTGCACACCAACGAGGAATTCGCCGCGACCACGCGCTTTGGCGGCCGCATCGCGCACGGCTTCCTCACGGCCAGCGTGATCTCGGCGGCGGTGGCCAACCGGCTGCCCGGCCCCGGCGCCGTGTACCTGGGCCAGCAGATGCGCTTTCGCGCCCCGGTGCGCCCGGGCGACACGGTGCATGCCACGGTGAAGGTGCTGTCCGTGGACACCGCCAAGGCGCGCGCGGTGCTCTCCACCGAATGCCGCGTGAAGGGCGTGGTCGTCATCGACGGCGAAGCCACCGTCATGACCACCTCCGCCGCGGCGCGCCAGGCGGCGGTTGAAGCCGCGCAAGCCCCGCTGGAGCAGTCCGGTGCGCCCGCACCGGCCAAGGATCAATCGCAAACGCCGCCCCAGACCGTGGCGGCCTGAAGCAAGGAAGTTGTGATGAAAGTTCTGGTCTGCGTGAAACGCGTGGTGGACTACAACGTCAAGGTGCGCGTCAAGAGCGACGGCACTGGCGTGGACGTTGCCGGCGTGAAGATGAGCATGAACCCGTTCGACGAGATCGCCGTCGAGGAGGCCGTGCGGTTGAAGGAAAAGGGCGCCGTCACCGAGGTGGTGGCCGTCTCCTGCGGCGTGGCCCAGTGCCAGGAGACGCTGCGCACGGCGCTGGCCATCGGCGCGGACCGCGCCATCCTGGTGGAAAGCGCCGACGAGCTGCAGCCGCTGGCCGTGGCCAAGATCCTCAAGGCGCTGGTGGACAAGGAGGCCCCGGGCCTGGTGATCCTGGGCAAGCAGGCCATCGATGACGACTGCAACCAGGTCGGCCAGATGCTGGCGGCCCTGGCCGACCTGCCCCAGGCGACCTTCGCCTCCCAGGTGGCGCTGGGCGACAACCAGGCCCAAGTCACGCGCGAGGTCGATGGCGGCCTGGAAACGCTGTCGGTGAAGCTGCCGGCCGTGGTGACCACGGACCTGCGCCTGAACGAGCCGCGCTACGTGACGCTGCCCAACATCATGAAGGCCAAGAAGAAGCCGCTGGAGACGCTCACGCCCGCGGCGCTGGGCGTCGATGTCGCGCCGCGCCTCAAGACCTTGAAGGTTGCCGAGCCGCCCAAGCGCGGCGCGGGCGTGAAGGTGGCCGATGTGGCCGCGCTGGTTGAAAAGCTCAAGAACGAAGCCAAGGTGATCTGACATGGCCGTCCTCGTCATTGCCGAACACGACAACGCGTCCCTCAAGGGCGCCACTTTAAACACCGTCACCGCGGCGCGGGCCTGCGGAGGCGAGGTCCACGTGCTGGTGGCCGGCGAAAGCGCCGCCGCCGTGGCCCAGGCCGCCGCGCAGGTGCAGGGCGTGGCCAAGGTGCTGCACGCCGATGCGCCCGCGCTGGGCAAGCAGCTCGCCGAGAACGTGGCCGCGCAAGTGCTGGCGCTGGCCGCGGGCTACAGCCACGTCCTGTTCCCGGCCACCGCGGCCGGGCGCAACGCGGCGCCGCGCGTGGCCGCCAGGCTGGACGTGGCGCAGCTCAGCGACGTCACGAAAGTGCTGAGCGCCGACACCTTCGAGCGCCCCATCTACGCGGGCAACGCCATCGCCACCGTGCAGAGCGCGGATGCGGTGAAGGTGATCACCGTGCGCACCACCGGCTTCGATGCCGCGCCCGCCACCGGCGGCAGCGCCGTGGTTGAAACGCTGGCGGCCGTGGCCGACAGCGGCAAGAGCGCCTTCGTCGGCCGCGAGCTGACCAAGAGCGACCGACCCGAGCTGACCGCCGCCAAGGTCATCGTCTCCGGCGGCCGCGCGCTGGGCTCGGCCGAGAAGTTCACCGAAGTGCTCACGCCGCTGGCCGACAGGCTGGGCGCCGCGTTGGGCGCCTCGCGCGCCGCGGTGGACGCCGGTTACGCGCCCAACGACTGGCAGGTGGGCCAGACGGGCAAGATCGTGGCGCCCACGCTCTACATCGCCTGCGGCATCTCCGGCGCCATCCAGCACCTGGCCGGCATGAAGGACTCCAAGGTCATCGTGGCCATCAACAAGGACCCGGAAGCGCCCATCTTCAGCGTGGCCGACTACGGGCTGGAGGCCGACGTGTTCGAGGCCGTGCCCGCGCTCACCGCGGCGCTGGGCTGAGCGCCGCCTCACCGTTTCACCGTTTCCTTTGCACCGGAGTCACCGCCGGTACTTGGCCCGCCCTGGCTCAGGGCGGGCTTTTTTGCTTTTGGCGCCGCGCGGGCGCCAGGCTCACGTTCACGTTGCCTCAGCCGCTGCCTCAGCCGCTGCCGGTGGCGTTGCCGGACACGAAGGCGCCACCGCCACCGCCGCCGGCGGCAGCAGCAGCTCGCACCACACCTCGGTGCCCTGGCCCAATTCGCTGCGCACGCCCACCGTGCCTTCGTGCAGCAGCGCCAGCCGCTTGACGATGGACAGGCCCAGACCCAGGCCCAGCCCCGGCGTGGCCCCCGGCGCGCCGGACTCGGCCGCATGGGGGGCGGGCAGGGGCTCGAACAGCCGCCGGCACTGCTCGGCCGTCATGCCGCTGCCGGTGTCGCTCACCGCCACGCGCCAGCGTTCGCGGTCCAGCGGCGCCACGCTCAGCGCCACGTGGCCGGTGCTGGTGAAGCGCAGCGCGTTGGACAGCAGGTTGTTGACGATCTGCGCCAGCCGCGGCGCGTCGCCCAGCACCGGCGTGTCGTGCGCCGCGTTGCCCATGTACAACTCCAGCGCCACGCCGCGCGAGCGGGCCTGCGACTGGAACAGCGCCAGGCAGTCCTGCACCACCGGCGCGATCGCGAAGGGCGCGCGCTGCAGCGCCAGCCGCCCCGTCTCCAGCCGCGAGTAGTCCCGCAGGTCGTCCACCAGCGCCATCAGCTGCGTGGCCGAGCGCTCCATGGTGTGCAGCGCCTGGCGCTGCGGCGCCAGCGCCGACGCGGTGGCGGCGAGCCGCCGCGTCATGTCCTGCAGGCCCAGCAGCGGCGCGCGCAGCTCGCCGCTCACGCCGGCCAGGAAGCTGGCCTTGTCGCCGTGGTCCGCGGCCAGCCGCTCCATGTCCTGGCGGCGCCGGCGCAGCGACCGGTGCATCCACAGCGCCAGCAGCGCGATCAGCGCGTCCAGCAGCGCCGTGCCCACGCCCAGGAACCAGGCCGTCTGCCGCCAGCCGTGCAGCATCAGGTCCTGCGTCGCCAGCGTCACCACCACCAGCGGAAAGGCGTCCACCGCGCGCGCCACCACCAGCCGCTGGTCGGCCAGCGCCGGGTCGGACGGGCGCGTCTGCCGCGTGTACACCGCCGCGCTGCGCCGCCCCTGCGCCAGCGCCTGCTCCAGCGCCCGCAGGGCCGGCGCGCCGCGGTAGGAGGCCGACATCATGCCCGCGCGCAGCGGGTGGCGCGCCAGGGGCACGCCGTCGCTGCGCAGCAGTTGCACGGCGGTGTGCGCGTCGTCGAGGTTGACCGACTGGTAGAAGCGCTCGAAGCACGCCACCTCCACGCCCGTGATCACCAGCCCCAGCATGCGACCGTCCCCCGCACGCAGCTTGCGCACCAGGAAGAGGGTCCAGCGCCCGGTGTCGCGGCTGAGCACGGGCGCCGAGAGGTACAGGTCCAGCGCCGGCTGCGCGAGGTGGGCCTTGAAGTAGTCGCGGTCGTGCACGTTGATGTGCGGCGCCGGAAAGGCCTGGTTGTTGGCCAGCACCTGGCCCTGCAGGTCCACGATGGCGATGTCGCGCGCCACGCCGGGTTCGCCGCGGCGCTCGGTGAGGAAATCGTGCATGCGCCGCGTCGTGGCCAGCTCATGCAGCCGCGCCTCGCTGTCGCCGGCCTCTTCCTGCACGCGCTCCACCACGCGCTGCAGCGCCCCGTCGGCCGCGTATGCCACTTGCTGCGCATGGGCGGCCATGCTGGTGGCGAAGCTCTGCATGTACCGCTCCCAGGTGGCCTGGGTGTGCGCGCGCTGGCGCCACAGCATCAGCGCCGCCGCCGTGCTCAGCAGCACGATCGCCAGCGCCGCCACGGCCAGCACCAGGTGCTCGCGCAATTGCTCGGCCTGGCGCGGGGGAAGCGGGGCGCGGAGCAAGGAGTCGGACATGGCTGGACGGGCGAAAAGGCGGGGAGCCGGCCGCCCCATGAGGGCGAGCGGCAAAAATGCGGCGGCTCATGCTAGCGCCGCCACCTGTCGCCAGCCTTGTCACCGGACAGACAATGTGATGTTGCACTGCACCAAGGAAAGAGGACCATGAGCAAGCCCACCCCGGCCCTGATCACCCTGACGGCGCTGCTGGCCCTGCTGGGCCCCCAGGCGGCCCGCGCCGCCAGCAACTGCGACGCCATCCAGGCCGAGATCGCCGACAAGTTCCGCGCCGGCGGCATCGCGGAGTTCCGGCTGTCCATCGTGGACATGGAGGCCAACACCGCCGGCCGCGTGGTGGGCCGCTGCGAGCAGGGCACGAAGAAGATCGTCTTCGTCCAGGACGGCCCGGCCCAGCCCGCGCAGGCCCAGGTGCACACGCAGGCACCAACGCAGGTGCAGGCGCAACCCGTCCCGCGCCCGGCCGCGCCGGCGCCGCGGCGCCAGGACGTCATCACCGAGTGCCGTGACGGCTCCGTGGCCCCCGACGGGGAATGCCCGCGCTGAAGGGCTGCATTGGAGGCCCGCGCCCGCGTGCCGCTGAAACCCCACGTTGCCAGCGCGGCGCCGCGGCATGGGAAGCTCGCCCGCATGAGCAAGACCACGATGCCGCGGCGCCGCCGCGTGTTGGGCGGCCTGGCCGCGCTGGCGGCCGGCGCGGCGCCGGGTTGGCTGGCCCCGTCCACCGCCGCCGCGCAGGGCAGCCCGGCGCTGCCGCTGCGCGCCATTCCCTCCAGCCGCGAGCGGCTGCCCGCCGTGGGCCTGGGCACCTGGATCACCTTCAACGTCGGCCGCGATGCGCAGCTGCGCGAGGAGTGCACGCGGGTGGTGGAGGCCTTCCTGGCCGGGGGCGGACGGCTGATCGACTCCTCGCCCATGTACGGCTCGGCGCAGGAGGTGGTGGGCCAGGCGCTGCGCACCCTGGGCGCGCGCGACCGCGTCTTTGCCGCCGACAAGGTCTGGAGCAGCAGCGGCCGCCAGGGGCCGGCGCAGATCGACGAGTCGCGCGCCTTCTGGGGCCTGCCGCGCTTTGACCTGCTGCAGGTGCACAACCTGCTGGCCTGGGAGGAGCAGTTGCCGCTGCTGCTGCGCATGAAGGCGCAGGGCCGGCTGCGCTACGTGGGCGTGACCACCAGCGAGGGCCGCCGCCACGCCGAGATGGAGCGCGTGATGGCCGGCAAGCCGCTGGACTTCGTGCAGCTCACCTACAACCCCGTGGACCGCGAGGCCGAGCAGCGGCTGCTGCCGCTGGCGGCCGAGCGCGGCATGGGCGTCATCGTCAACCGGCCCTTCCAGCAGGGCGCGCTGCTGCGCCGCCTGGAGCGCCACCCGCTGCCCAAGTGGGCCGGGCCGGAGCTGGATGCCACCAGTTGGGCGCAGCTCGTCCTGAAGTTCATCGTCGCCCACCCGGCCGTGACCTGCGTGATCCCGGCCACGACGCAGGTGGCCCACGTGCGCGAGAACCTCGCCGCCGCCGGCGGGCGGCTGCCGGATGCGGCGCTGCGCCGGCGCATCGCCCAAGCCGTGCAGGAGCTGTGATGGTCGAGTGGTGGACCTACGTGCCGTCGGATTTCCAGCTCTTTTCCGGGCGCACCTACGCGCGGCTGGTGCAGGCGCACAACCAGGCGCTGTGGCCGGCGCAGCTCCTCATGGCCGGCTGCGGCGCGGTGGCGCTGCTGGGCCTCTTGACGCGCCGCCGCGGCGCCGCGCAACTGCTGGCCGGGCTGGCGGCGCTGTGGTGCATCACCGTGGCCTGGGATTTCCTGCTGCTGCGCTACGCCCAGATCCACTGGGGTGCGCCCGTGATGGCGGTGGGCTTTGCCGCGCAGGCGGTGGTGCTGGCCGTGCTGGCGCGCCGCGGCGCCTTCACCACCGATGCCGCGGCCCGCGAGCGTGCCGTGGCCGTCGGCCTGCTGCTCGTGGCGCTGGCGGGTGCGCCGCTGCTGGCGGGGTGGTTGGGCGGCTCGTGGTGGCGTGCCGAGGTGGTGGGCCTCATGCCCGCGCCCACGGTGCTGGCCATGCTGGCGCTGGCGCCGCTGGCGCGGCCCGGGGTGC
>NZ_JAXOJX010000101.1:0-21843 GCF_034427735.1 Azohydromonas lata | reverse complement strand
GCTTCATTCACCGCCATTCGTGTGATTTCGGGCGCGCTTACGCTCGTGACGATCCTGCGGCTGCGGGGAGAAAGAGCTGTTCGCTCCAGAACGGGATGGTTTTCCGCAATCTTGTTTTTTATCTATGCGGCGGCGTTTTCCTTTGCCTACCGCGATATCAGCACGGGAGCCGGCGCGCTTGTGCTGTTCGCAGCCGCCCAACTGTTGATGATCTCGTATGGCTTATACAAAGGGGAACGGGCAAGCGCCTGCGGCCTGCTGATGGCCCTTGGTGGAATGACGGCTTTCCTCGCGCCTTCAGCCTCGGCACCCCCCTTGGCGACAGCCGCATTGATGGCGGTAGCGGGCTTTGCATGGGGTGGATTCTCGTTGTTGGGGCGGTCCAGCGATTCGCCGGTCGCCAACACGGCAGGCAGCTTTCTCTGGGCTGCCCCCTTCGCACTCGTCTTGATGCTGATACAACGCGAACACTTGAGCATTGATCCGATGGGCGCGACCTATGCGCTCCTGTCGGGTAGTCTGGCTTCAGCTATCGGATACGCAATCTGGTACTGGGTGCGCGTCCGCATGACGGTGATAAGTGCAGGCGCGGTGCAACTGTCGGTGCCCGTATTGAGCGCAACCCTTGGCGTTTTGGTTCTCAGTGAAGAAATCACGCTGAAGAGTGCAATATCCGCACTGGTGGCGCTGAGTGGCGTCGCCTGGGTCACGCTAACGGCCAAGGCAGGAAAGCGCAGGCGTCCAGCAGCCGAAACAGGTGGATAATATGCATCCCACTTAGTGGCTATTCCAGTAGGCTAGTTGCGCGCCATACGATGAGACCGCAGGCCAGATGAAGCATGGCGATGTAGGTGTCGGCTCGCTTCTCCCAGCGTACCAAGATGCGCCGGAAACGATTGAGCCAACTGTGCGCGCGTTCCACCACCCAGCGGCGCGCTCTGAAGCCGGCTTCGCGTTTGATGGCCTGGGCCTCTTCACCACGAGTGCGATGCCCAATTTCAGGCCTGAAATATCTGATTGGGCAATATCCAAACCCTCGGCGCAATCGGACCTCGCTCGCCCCGGCTGTATTCGTAGGATACGCGTATACCCACTTGCAGCTGCTGCGCCTCGCCAGGCGGCAATGAACTGAAGGGGAAGAAGATATTGTCCCCGCCGGCATCAGGCTGGATAAAGCCGTACGTATCCCGGAGATTGAGAATGCGGCCCTGCTGTGTGGAGCCGACCTCAGGCGGCGCCGTCAGCACACCGATGGTGGTGGTCAGCGGACTCGGGATGGAGGCGGGGCGGTATTCCGGGCGGTGGAAAAGGCCGTCCACGGCCGGATCACCACCCTCCCGCGCCGCATCCATGACTTCGGCCATGCGCAGCGCGTAGGGCACCTCGCCGTAGAGCAGCTGGGAGGTCTTCATCTCGCGCGGGTTGCCTGCGGTGTCGGTGAAGCTGAAATCCCAGCCCAACAGCATCACGCGCGTGCCCAGGGTGTTGAGCTTGCGCACCAGCGGCATGAAGTCCCGGTCGCCGGCGATCAACGCTAGTACGTCGTAGCGCTTATAGATGGCCATCTCGAACGCTTCCAGCGCCAGCCAGACGTCGATGCCCTTCTCGCCCTCCGGCCCCTTGGGCAGGTAGTGCGTGGTCACGCCCTCGTACATGAGCACGTCTTCAAAGGAACGCTCCTGGAACAGGATGTCGCGCTCCTCGGCCTCGCGGGCTTTCATGCGCCCGCGGAAATAGTGCGCGTCCACGATCTGCGCGAGCTTGAACCCGGTGCCTTCCTCGGCGGCGGCGCGGGCGCGGATGAAGTTGTGCAGCCCCTCGATGCTGATACGGGCCTTTCGCGGGTGGATGCCGGCGTAGTAGTTGCTCACGCGACGGAAGTACTCGCCGTCATAGAAGACGCCGATGCGCAGGAGCTTGTGGCTGGTGGACTGCATGAAAGCTATCTGAATCCGAGTAATTGGATGGGTGCGTCCTGGCCGCAAAGGCCTGTCCGGCATGGGCCGGGACAGGCGGCCGGCGTAACGCAGGCGCCAGCGGGATCGTACGCCTGCGGTGCGTGCAAGCTTGCGTGGACTCCACTGGCCAGAGCGCCCGCCTATCCTTGCCCCAACACACTCCGTCAACGGGAAGGAAACGGGCCATGCTGAAGATGGATGCCGCTCGCAGCCTGCTGGTGCTGGTCGATTACCAGGGGCGGCTCATGCCGGCGATCCATGGAGCCCCGGCCGTGGTCGAGGCCGCCATCGTGCTGGCCGACGCCGCGCGCGCGCTGGGCATCCGGATCGTGGGCACGGAGCAGAACCCGGACGGGCTCGGCTTCAATGACGAAGCCGTGCGCCGGCGCTGCGACGTGACGCTGGCCAAGATGCACTTCGACGCCTGTAGCGACGGGCTGGCGGAACTGCTGACCGAGGGCTGTGCGCCAGGCGACCGGCCCGAGGTCGTGATCGCAGGCTGCGAAGCGCACGTGTGCCTGATGCAAACCGCCTTGGGGCTGCTGGAGCGCGGCTTCCGCACCTGGGTAGTCGAGACGGCGTGTGGTTCGCGCCGCGCTGCCGACAAGCTGGTGGCCATGCAGCGCCTGCGCGAGGCCGGCGCCACTGTCGTCAGCGACGAAATGGTGCTCTTCGAGTGGGTGCGCCATTGCCGCCACCCTCAGTTCAAGGCCGTGCTGGAACTGGTCAAGCGCCGCGGCAGTTGAAGCGGCGAAAGCAGCCGCCTCACCGGCACCCCAGCGCCACGAGCGACCGAGGCCCGGTGCCACGGACCCGCCGAGCCATTCATGCGGCCGCCGACGGCTGGGGCACCTGCGTTATGGTGGGCACGGGACGCCGCTCAACTCCCTCCTGTGGCGTCTCGTAGTCTTTCCGGCCCGCTGCTGTACGCGGGCTTTTTCTTGGCCGTGACGGCCTGCCCAGGTGCTGGCGCGCGTGCCTCGCTCAAGCCGGCGCACGCCCACCACCAGCGGCCTGGCAACCCTGCATGATGACGCCCACGGTGAGGGTTCCAGGGCTGCCGCAGCCAAGGACTTTCCCGCCTTCTCGCCTGCGCAGACCGCTGCGAACAATGGCATGGCACTGCGGGGAGAAAACAATGAAGGGCAAGGGAGCACTGCTGATAGGCGCAGCCATCCTGGTAGCAACGCCGACCTGGGCCGCCTGGACGGCTTTCGGCGAGGACGAGTCCAAGGCGATCTGGTACGTCGATACAGACTCCATCCGCACTACAGGCGTGCTGCGGGAGGTCTGGGCGATAAAGGACATGGTCGAGCCGGAAATCGACTTTGACCTCTCCAAGCTGTTTCTCATCGAAGTCGACTGCCAGGGCCGGCGCCAGCGCCTGCTGCAGCACCAGAGCTACCGGGGCCGCATGGGCGGCGGCGAGCCCACGCGTGGCGGGATGATGTTCGGCGACTGGATGGCTATCGCACCGGGCACGGTGGGTGGCAGCCTGAGCAAGGCGGTGTGCAACCGCGGTTGACGGCCGCAGGGGTAGTGATCGAGCGGGTTGTTTCACGAAAGAAGACCGGCCCGGATCGGGCTGCGCTGGATTGGGCGCTGGCCCGCGGTGTGCCGCACGGCGGCTGGTGTCCGGCCGGACGGATCGCCGAGGACGGCGCCATCCCGCCGCGGTACCGGCTCACCGAAATGCCCGACGGCGACGCCTACCGCCAGCGCACCAGGGCCAACGTGCGCGACGCCTACGCAACCTTGCTCTTGTCCGTCGGGCCGGAGCTCACCGGCGGCAGCCGCTAGACGATGATTTTTGCCAGGCAGCTCGCCAAGCCCTGGCTCCACCTGCACCCGGGCATGCTGGCGCTCAGCGCTGCAGGCCTGGTTGCAGACGAGACGCCTAACTGCACCTGGGGCGCGCGACATTACCCAGGCACCAGCGGGGCGGTCATCAACACCGATATGCAGCTGTGAAGGCCACTTCAGCGGAAGTGGCCATGGGCTCGCAAGCTATCGCTGTGCGAACAGCTGAGCACCGGACGCCAGCATGTCGGCGCACAGCACCGTGCCGGTTTCGGAATCGGTCAACACCAGCTCCCGGCTGCCCGGCCGGTAGGCAACGTTGGTGATGGTGTGACCGGTGGGGCTCTTCACCACGTGCGTGACCTCGCCGCGCGCGTTCATCACGAAGGCGCAGCCCAGGCTGGCGTGCGAGACCACCAGGCGGTTGTCGGCATCGACGGCCATGCCGTCGGGCCCGCTGGTGCCGAAGAAAGTGCGGAATGCGCCTACCTTGGACACGGAGCCGTCAGGCAGCAGCGGGCCGCGCCAAACGGCGTTGCCCCGCGTGACGGCCACAAACAGGAAGCGGCCGTCCCGGTCCAGCGCAATGCCGTTGGGGCTGGGCGCGTTGGCGATGAGAAGGTCCAGGCCGCCATCGGTTCGCAGCCGGTAGACGCGGCCCGTGGGGTCGTGCAGGCCGCTCTGGCCCTGGTCGGTGAAATACAGGTTTCCCTGCGCGTCAAAACACAGATCGTTGAGCCCCTTGAAGCTCTCCGAGTTGCGATGGCCCAGCACGGTCTCGACTGAGCCGTTGGTCGGGTCTACACGCAGCAGGCCACGCCGATAGTCGGCCACCCACAGCGTGCCGTCACGATGCAGGGCAATGCCGTTGGGCCAGCCGCCGGTCTCCGCAACAGCTTCCCATTGCAGCGACGGCGTCACCCTGAAGACGCGTCCGTGCGGGATATCGGTCAGGTACAGGTTGCCGGCGCCATCGAAGGCCGGGCCTTCGAGGAAGCAGTCCACGATCTGGCCGGGCTTGTTGGCGTCGGCCCACTCGCTGCGCACCGGACGGCGCAGCGCGTCGGGCATGCGCGTGAGCACGCGGGCCTCGATGACCTGCGGCGGCGTGAAGTCCAGGTTCCACATGGCTGCTTCAATCCGGCTTGACGCCGGCACTGCGGCTGACTTCGGTCCAGGTCTTCGTCTCGTTGCGCACCAGTTGCGCGAACTCGGGCTGCGCGATGCCACCCGGCTTCGCGCCCATGGAGGCAAAGCGCTCCTTAAGCTTGGGATCCGTCAGCGCCTTGGCTACCTCGGCCTGCAGCTTGTCCACAATTTCCTTGGGCGTGCCTTTGGGCGCGGCCAGGCCGAACCAGTTGGTCACGGTGTAGCCAGGCAGGCCGGCTTCCTTGAACGTGGGCACGTCGGGCAGCGTGGGCAGGCGCTGGTCGCCGGTTACGGCCAGCGCGCGCACCTTGCCGCCCTGGACCTGGGGCACGGCGGTGGGGGCCGCGGTGATGAGCAGGTCCACCTGGCTGCCGATCACGCCCATCATCGCGTCGCCTGCGCCTTTGTAGGGAATGTGCGTGATGGAGAGCTTGCCTTCGCGCTTGAACACTTCGGCCGCCAAGTGCGTGGAGCTGCCGTTGCCGCCCGAGCCGAAGTTGAGCTTGCCGGGGTTCTTGCGCGCGTGGTCAATCAGTGCCTGCGCGGTCTTGAAGGGCGAGCTGGCCGCCACCACCAGCACCACCGGAGTGGTCGCCAGCGTTGTCACGGGCACCAGGTCGTTGGCATGGTCCCAGGGCAGCTTGGCGAACAGCGCCGGCAGCATGGCGTAGGTCGTGTCGTTGACCAGGAAATTGGTGCCGTCGGGCGCGCTCTTGGCTACCTGGGACGAGGCGATGGTGCCGGAGGCTCCGGCCTTGTTCTCCACGAAGAAGGTTTTGCCGGTCTGCTGCGTGAGCTTCTCGGCCACCATGCGGGCCGCAAAGTCCGTGGTGCCGCCCGGCGCGTAGGGCACGACCAAGCGCACGGGCTTGTCCGGCCAGGCCTGGGCCACGGCCCCGAATTGCAGAAGCGACAGCGTGGTGGCGGCGCACAGCGCCTTGAGGGTGATGTTCACGAGGGATGTCTCCTGAAATGAAAGGCCCGGGGCTTGGCCCTGGCTTCGTCGGAATCGTCTTGGATGCGGACTTACTCGGGCTTCACGCCGGCCGAGCGAACCACCTCGCCCCAGCGGGCGTGCTCGGTCTTGAGGAACTGCGCGAGCTGCGCCGGCGTGCCCGTCATGGGCGAGCTGCCTTCTTCCACCAGCTTGGCGATGGTCCCAGGCTTGGCCAGGGCGGCCTCCACGGCGTCGTGCAGGCGTTGGACAACGTCGGCTGGCATGCCGGCCGGGCCCACCAGCACCTTCCAATCCAGCGCTTCGAAGCCCGCATAGCCGGCTTCGGCCACGGTGGGCACATCGCCCAGGATGGGCAGCCGCTTGGCCGAGGTCACGGCAAGGGCCCGAAGCTTGCCGCCCTTGATCAGCGGCAGCGCTGCTTGGGGCGTGGGCAGCATGAAGTCGGTCTGCCCGCCCATGAGGTCCGACAGCGCCGGCGCCGCGCCCTTGTAGGGCACGTGCGTGGCCTGGTAGCCGGCGCGTTTGGCCAGCAGCTCGCCGGCAAGGTGCCCGACAGTGCCGTTGGCAGCCGATGCCATGGTCAGCCCGTTTGGCTTGGCCTTGGCGGCCTTCACCAGGTCGGCCAGCGTCTTGTAGGGCGAGGCGGCATTGACGACCACCACCACCGGCTGCTGCGCCACGAAGGCGATCGGCGTGAAGGCTTTGAGCGCGTCGTACGGCATCTTCGCGTAGAGCGTCGGGTTGATGGCCAGGTTGGACGTCTGGCCCAAACCGACGGTGTAGCCATCGGCCTTGGCCTTGGCTACGGCGTCCATGCCGATATTGCCGCCCGCGCCGGGCTTGTTGTCCACCACGAAGGTCCACTTGGTGTCGGCCGTGACGCGATCGGCCACCAGGCGCGCCACTACATCGGTGGCGCCGGCGGGCGTGTAAGGCACCACCAGCCGAATCGGCTGCGCGGGCCAGGCCTGCGCCATGGCGCTGGTCGCGGCAGCCAGGCAGGCCAGCGCGGCGATCGTCTTCAGTGCGGTGCGGCGGAAGTTCGGTGTCTGCATGGGAGTCTGCGTGTTCAGGTTGGAGGCGGGCACAGCGGGTTCAGGCATTGGCCGGCTCGACGCTCGCCGGGGTGGCATCGGGATGAGCACCGATCACGTCGTCGGCACGCAGGGACTGGATTTGGGCTTCGTCGTAGCCCAGCTCGCGCAGCAGCGCCTCGGTGTGTGCGCCCAGCGCCGGCGGCGGCGTGCGCAGCGGTAGGCGCTGGCCGCCCAGTGCCAGGGGCAGCAGCGGCGTGTGGGTGTCCACCGCCCGGCCAGCACCGCTGGCGTCCGCCGGCACCGACACCGGCGCCAGGCCGCCGGTGCCCAGCAGGTGCGGGTCGCTGAACAGGTCCTGTGGCCGCGTGATGGGCGCGTGGGGAAGTCCGATCTTCTCGAAGCGCGCAGCGAGTTCGGCCGCGCCGTACACCGCGAACTGATCGCGCAGCGCCGGCAGCAGCCACTCGCGGGCACGCACGCGGTCGTTGTTGGTCTTCAGGCGCGGGTCCGTGGCCAGCCGATCCATGCCGAACTCACGGCACATGAGCCCCCATTGCGTGTCGCTCACCGCCGCCAGGAAGATCTGCTCGCCGTCCTTGACGGTGAAGACGTCGTACACCGCCCAGGCCGAGATGCGGCTGGGCATGGGTGCGGCAGGCTTGCCCGTGACGGCGAACTGCATCATGTGCTGCGCCACCAGGAACACGTTGTTCTCGAACAGCGAGCTCTGCACCTCCTGGCCGTGGCCGGTGTGCTCGCGCTGCCGCAGCGCCGCCATCGCGCCCAGGGCGCCGAACATGCCGCCCATGATGTCGTTGACGCTGGTGCCCGCGCGCAGCGGGCGGCCTTCAGGGCCGGTCATGTAGGCCAGGCCGCCCATCATCTGCACCACCTCGTCGAGCGCCGTGCGGTGCTCATAGGGACCGGGCAGGAAGCCCTTGTGGGCGACGTAGACCAGGCGCGGGTTGAGCTTCGAGAGGGCCTCGTAGCCCAGCCCCAGCCGCTCCATCGTGCCGGACTTGAAGTTCTCGCTGAAGACGTCGGCGCCGGCCACCAGGCGCAGCACGATCTCTAGCCCGCGCGGATCCTTCACGTCCACCGCCAGGCTCTTCTTGTTGCGGTTGAAGGTGGAGAAGAAGCCCGCGCCCGAGCCCAGCAGGCGCCGCGTGCTGTCGCCCCCCAGCGGCTCAACCTTGATGACCTCGGCGCCCAGGTCGGCCAGGATCATCCCGCAGGTCGGACCCATCACCATGTGGGTGAACTCAATGATGCGCACGCCTTCGAGCGGCAACGGTTGGGTGCTTGCCGTCGTGGCGGCAGGGGTAGTGAGCTCGCTCATGCGCAGTCCTTCTCAATGCGGTTCAGCAGACGTTCAGCGGCGGGATGGCGGCCATCGGCATAGGCAAAGCCCTTGGTCAGGCCGGCTTCGGGCGTCATGCCGTAGAGCGCCTCGCCGGGCAGACCCGCGGCCAGCGCGTCGCGCGCGGCCATCAGCCGCTCCAGGTCCACGCCAGTGGCGATGCCCATGGACTCGAACATGAACACCAGGTCCTCAGTGACAACGTTGCCCGAGGCGCCGGGCGCGTAGGGACAGCCGCCCAGGCCGCCTTGCGAGGCGTCGAAGGTGCGCACGCCCACGTCGAAGGCGGCCAGGCAGTTGGCCAGGCCCAGGCCGCGGGTGTTGTGCATGTGGGCCGCGCCGGTGCGCTCGCCGATGGCTGCCCGCACGCGGTTGAAGAGGCGCCGCACCTGGGTCGGGTTGGCCATGCCGGTGGTGTCCGAAAGGCCTACCTCGTCCACGCCGGCCGCGACGGCACGCTCGGCGACCCACACCACCTCGTCGTCGGACACGGTGCCCTGGATCGTGCAGCCGAAGGCCGTAGACATGCCGACCTCGACCCGCGCGCCGGGGTAACGCTCCTGGCGCAGCGCGGTGATGGCGCGCAGATCCTGCAGCGCCTGCTCGCGCGTCTTGCGCACGTTGGCCTGTGAATGGGCTTCGCTGGCGGAGAGCGGGATGGAGATCTTGTGCACGCCCGCGGCCAGCGCGGCCTCGGCGCCGCGCAGGTTGGGCACCAGCGCCATCACCGTCAGCCCGGGCTTGGTGAGCGCGTGGCGCACCACGTCGGCCACGTCCGCCATTTGCGGCAGCAGCTTGGCCGGCACGAACGAGCCGACCTCGATTTCGCGCAGGCCTGCATCGAAGAGGCGGTCGATCCAGGCGCACTTGGCCGCGGTGGGCATGGTGCGGCTGACGCTTTGCAGGCCGTCGCGCGGGCCCACTTCGCTGATCAGGACGGAAGGCAAGGACATCCGTGTCTCCAAAGTTCTGTAAGATAGAACGATGTTCTGTAGAATGAATCTTAAGCCGTGACCCATGGACCGTCAAATCCCGCTGGATATGGCGGGATAAAGTCGCTTGGCCGGATCCAGTCGCCCAAAGAACGCAACCGAGAACAAAGAGATGCCCCGTAAAGCCGCCGTTGCTTCCGTTGCCGATCAGCACGCCGCCCCCGGCGGCGCTGCGGCGGTGGACCGTGCCTTGAGCCTGTTGTGTGCCTTTCGCAGCGGCGAGGACGCCCTGACGCTGGCGGAGTTGTCCGAGCGCACCCAGCTCTACAAAAGCACCGCGCTGCGGCTGCTGGCGTCGCTGGAGCACGCCCGGCTGCTGCAGCGCATGCCCGACGGCCGCTATGCGTTGGGTGCGGAGGTGGCGCGGCTCAATGGGATCTACGCCGCCTCGTTCTCGCTGGAGGCGCAGGTGATGCCGGTGATGCGCGAGCTCGTGGCGACCACGCAGGAGAGCGCTGCCTTCCACGTGCGCCAGGGCGACCAGCGGCTGTGCTTGTACCGGGTGGACTCGCCGCACTTGCTGCGCGACCACATCCGCGCCGGCGACCTGCTGCCGCTGGACCGCGGCGCGGGCGGACGGGTGCTGATGGCCTTTGGCGGCGCCGAGGGGCGCATCTACGACGAGATCCGCCAGCGCGGCTTCGTGGTGCTTTCCAGCGACCGCGTGCCCGGGCTCACCGGGATCTCCGCGCCGGTATGGAATGCCGCTGGGGAGCTTGCCGGAGCGCTGACGCTGACGTTGCCCGAGCAACGGATGAAGCCGGAGTTCACGGACGCCGTGCGCGAGGCGGCCAGGCGGCTGACGCAACGCCTGGGAGGCCCAGTGTCACCGTGAGATAACGCCAGCGTTTATGCCATGTGTCACTGGCTTGCGATTGCCCGGGTTTGGACAATTATCAACCCCATCTGACGTTGTGATCTGACTCGTGTTGGCCACTGAATGCCCTCCAGGAACGAGCCGATCTGCTTCTTCAGCCACACCTGCAGCACAGCGATCTTTGGACCATTGGTTGAACCGGGACGATCAGGGCGCTGTCCATTTCATGGAGATGGAGTTCGCCGTCCAAATAAGGCCGCGTGCGACAAGCGCGGTGTAGGTGCGGATCAAAATTTCCTGCGGGTAGGGTCGCTGCGCCTGGAGTCAAGCGTTGCGTCGGTACTCGCTGCGGTGTCGCATGAAACGGTGATAGGACATGCGCAGGTGCAACTGCATGACTTGGCGTGCGAGCTCGCCATCGCGCGCCTCGGCTGCCAAGGTCAAATCCTGATGGTGATGCAGGCTCTGCTCCAGTTCCGCTGCTGAGTAGAGATAGAACGAGCGCACGATGATGGGCATGTCGATCATCGTCTCCAGCATGGAGCGCAGGCGCGGTGATCCCGACGCGTCGAGCAACGTGCGATGGAACGTGCGGTTGGCATCCTGGATATGGGCGATGGCTGATTCGCCACCTTCCCTGATCGCCTGAGCCATCTGCTCATTGCTGGCCTTGAGCTTGACCAGCATCTCGTCGCCACCACGCACTGCGGCAAGGCTGGCTGCGTAGGGCTCCAGCAGCATGCGCAGCTGGAACGTCTCCTCGATGTCCCACTCGCTCCACTGAGCGACGTGGATGCCCTGGCCGGCATCAGCGGTGGCCAGCCCATCGTCCACCAAGCGCTTGAGGGCAGAGCGCACGGGCGTGCGGCTGATCCCGAACTCGCGCGCCAGCGGTTCTTCCTTGAGCTGCGTGCCGGGCTTGTAGTGCCCACCCACCAGGCGCTGTCGCAGCACCTCGTACGCCTTGTCCGCTCCCCGTTGCATCACTTTACCGTTCCAGCCGCTGTCGTCGTAGATCGGGATTCTAGAGGGCCGTATCGAAGAGCCATGGCACATCTCAGACGTTAAAAATGTACTTCGTTTGTACGTAAAAAGACCTACTTAGGTGTTTACCCTTGCGGCTATTCCAATGATTTGTACTTTTTTTGTATTCTTTGCGGCATTGAAGGAGATGCCATGCAGATTGCGATCATTGGTCTGGGCGAAGTGGGGCGTTGCTATGCGAAGCCGCTTCATGAGGCTGGTTTCGAGCTGACCTTGTGCGAAGCCCGGCCCTCGCCCGCGGCGACCGAACTGGCAGCCCAATGGGGGCTGCCCATCCATGACAAGCCGGGTGCCTGGCTGGCATCAGCGCAGTGGGTGCTGTCGTGCGTGACGGGCGCGCAGGCGCTGGCGGTGGTGGAGCAGGTGGTGCCGCACGTGTTGGCAGGTGCGTCGCTGGCCGACCTAACCACGGCCAGTCCGGACGTGAAGCGGCGCGCAGCTGCCCATGCCGCCGAACACGGCGTGCGCTACGTGGACACGGCCATCATGGGTGCCATCAGCCTGAACTGGGTGCGCACGCCGCTGCTGGCCTCTGGCGACGGCGCCGAGGAACTCAAGGTCGTGCTGGAGCAGGCCGGCGGCCGGGTGCAGGCCATCCCGGGCGGCGTAGCCGGCGACGCCATCTCGCTGAAGATCCTGCGCAGCGTCTTCACCAAGGGCATGGAGGCGCTCAGCGTGGAGCTGCTCACCAGCGCCGAGAAGCAGGGCGTGCGCGACAAGCTCTACGAGCAGCTCAGCGACATCGACCAGACGCCGCTGCGCAGCTTCATCGACATGCTGGTGCGCACGCACGTCGTGCATGCCAAGCGCCGCGCCCATGAGGTGCACGACGCGCAGGGCGAACTCGCCTCCCAGGGCCTGCCCTCGCTGGTGCTGCCCGGCGTCGAGCAACGTTTCCGCGACACGGCCGGCAAGCTGGAGCACCACCCCCTGGAAGCCGCGGACCCCAGCGTTGATCAGGCGCTGCAGTGGCTGCTGGCGAACAACACGGCGCAGGCCTGAGCCGCCTGCACACGAACTCATCACACCCCTCTTTACCTGAACAGGACACCACCATGACGACCCCGCAAAAACTGGCTCAACTGCGTGAACTGGGCACCGCCACCGTGTACGAGGCCCAGGGTGCCAAGGGCGCGCTGGACCAGGGCATGAAGCCCATCGACCCCACCGTGCGCCTGGCCGGCCCGGCGCTTACCGTGGATGCGCGCCCCGCGGATAACCTCATCCTTCACCACGCGGTGCTCCAGGCCAAGCCGGGCGACGTGCTGGTCGTGGATGCCAAGGGCTTCATGGAAGCCGGCCCCTGGGGCGACGTGCTCACGCTGCAGGCGATGAAGCTGGGCATCGCGGGGCTGGTCATCAACGGCTGCGTGCGCGACGCCAACCTCATCATCGATCTGAAATTTCCGGTGTTCTGCCGCGGCCTGTCGATCAAGGGCACGGGCAAGAACCAGCCCGGCAAGGTCAACGTGCCCATCAGCATCGGCGACGCCGTGATCCGCCCGGGCGACATCATCGTCGGCGACCGCGACGGCCTGGTGGTGGTGGCTGCGGATGAAGTGGACATGGCCATCGAGAAGAGCCTGGTCCGTGAGGAAAAGGAAGTGAAGCAGCGTGAGGCCATCGAGGCCGGCACGTCCAACACGGTCGAGCTGCTCAACCTGGGTGACACCCTCAAGCGCTTCGGCCTGGTCTGAACCCGAAGCGGCTGCCGCTCATTGAAAAGAAGGTCGTACATCCATGCGCACTCTCATCAAGATCGTTGCCGCCCTGGGCGCCGTGACGCAGATTAGTCTTACGCCCGCATCGGCCGCCGATGCCTACCCGACCAAGCCGGTCCGCATGGTCGTGGCCTTCGCGCCGGGCGGCTCCGCCGACATCAACGCCCGTGCCGTCGCCCAGCAACTGGGCAAGGAAATGGGCGCCACCATCGTGGTGGACAACAAGGGCGGCGCCGGCGGCAACCTCGGCGCCGTGGAAGCCAAGCGCGCTGCGCCCGATGGCTATACCGTGTTCTATGCCACCTCGGCGGTGGTTCTGGCACCGGCCCTGTACGCCAAGCCGGGCTTTGATCCGTACCAGGACTTCACCCCCATCTCGCTGACAGCCACCATCCCGCTTGTGCTGGTCACGAACCCCAACGTGCCGGCCAAGACGGTGTCGGAGTTCGTCACCTGGGGCAAGAGCAAGGACGGCAAGATCAACTACGGCTCTTCGGGTTCCGGTGCGCTGCTGCACCTGGCCGGCGCGCTGTTCCTCAAGGAAACGGGCTTCCAGGCCACGCACATCGCCTACAAGGGCAGCGCGCCGGCCATCACGGACCTGCTGGGCGGCACGACGGACTTCATGTTCCTGCCCATCAACGAGGCCATGCAGCACATCAAGGGCGGCAGCATGCGTGCACTGGCCGTCACGCACGACAAGCGCTCGCCGCTGCTGCCCAACGTGCCCACGATCCGCGAGGCCACGGGCAAGACCACGATGGACATGGGTGCCTGGCAGGGACTGATGGTGCCTAAGGGCACGCCGGCCGAGGTAGTGACGAAGCTCGATACGTCGCTGCAGAAGGCGCTGAAGGATGCTGGCCTGCGCGAGCGGCTGACGAGCCAGGGCTCCATCGTGCTCGGCGGCACGCAAAAGGAGTACGTGGACTACATGAAGGGCGAGGGCGCGCGCTGGGCCGCGGTTATCCGCGACACCGGGGCCAAGGCCGATTGAAAACCCGGGCTGACCACTACAACGAAAACCGCTGGAGACAACTGATGACACCGAAGGTACTTCTTGCTGCGATTGCCGGCCTGCTGCTTGGCACGGCAGCGGCGGCCCAGGACTTCAAGGGTCCTATCAAAATCGTGGTTCCGTTTGCACCGGGTGGTGCGACCGACGCCGTGGCACGGTTGCTGGCGCCTGGTCTGTCCAAGCAGCTGGGGCAGCAGGTCATCATCGACAACCGACCCGGCGCCAGCGGGCAGCTCGGGACCGCGGCGGTCAAGTCTGCACCGGCGGACGGTTCGACCTTCCTGCTGGCGTTGGACCATTCGGTGGTAGTTGTGCCGCTGATCACGCCCACCGCGGGCTACGACGCGCTCAAGGACTTCGTGCCCGTGGGGCAGGTCGCGCGTTTCCAGTGGACCTTCGCCGTGCCGCTGGGCAGCCCGGCCAAGACACTGGTGGAGTTTGTGGATGCCGTGCGCAAGGACCCCGCCCAGGGCAACTACGGCGTGCCGCTGCAGGGAGGCGTGCCCGACATCATCGGCGCTGCCATCTCGCGCAAGGCCAGCGTGAAGATGGAGCCCATTCCCTTCGGCGGGTCGGCCATGATGATGCCTCAGCTCATCGGCGGCCAGCTTGCCTCGGGCGTGACCGGCGAGCCCGAGGGCGTGACGATGTTCAAGGGTGGCAAGGTCCGCCTCCTGGCCATCTCCGGCGGCAAGCGCTCGGCCCTATTGCCCAATGTGCCTACCTTCGAGGAGCTGGGCTTCTCGGGCGTGAACGTCAACAGCTTCAACGCCTTCTTCGCGCCCAAGGCGCTGCCGCGCCCCCTGGCTGAGAAGTTCAACGCCGCCTTGAGGGCGACGCTGGGCGATCGTGAGGTGCAACAGAAGATCCACGAAATGTCGCTGGAGCTGGCGCCGACGGACCTGAGCGAGTCCGGGCGTGAACTGGTCAAGTCGTATGAGTTCTGGCACCGCCCCGAGAACCTGCCTAAGTAACGCGGCTTGAGCACGGTTCCACCATGGTAACGCGGCTTGAGCACGGTTCCACCATGAACATGCCGACGCAAGAAAGCCGGGACGGCCTGGCGGCGCCGCACTCCGCGGGCCAAGGCAGTCCTGGCTTTGAGCTGCCAACCGGTGCGTGTGACTGCCACATGCATCTCTTCGACAACCGGCTGCCTTTTGCCTCAAACGCTGTCCTGGTCCACAACGATGCCTCCGCTGACGACTATCAGCGCCTGCAGCGCCGGCTGGGTCTTGCCCGCAATGTGATCGTCCAGCCGTCGAGCTACGGGCGTGACCACCGGGTGCTGCTGGCGGGGCTGCGTGCGCTCGGTCCCGCAGCGCGAGGCATTGCTGTCATCGATCCTGACGTGTCGGATGAAGAGCTGAGCCTGCTGCAGGCAGGCGGTGTCGTGGGCGTTCGCTTCAACTTGGTCCAGCACGGAGCCACCGACGAGTCGATGTTGGAAGCCGTGGCACAGCGCATCCAGCCCATGGGCTGGCACTTGCAGTTGCACCTGCACGGCCAAGACCTGTTGCGCCTGGCGGACCGGCTTGCCGATCTGCCTGTGCCCATCGTCCTTGACCATTTCGCCCGCGTGCACGCCGACGGCGCGCTGGCCAGTCAGATCAGCGAGCAGGTCGAACACCTGTTGGATTTGGGCAGTGCCTGGTTGAAGCTTTCGGCGCCTTACATAGCGTCCGGCGATCGCCCGGGCTACCCATTGCTTCACCCCTTTGTGCAGCGGCTGCTGCGCTCCCATTCCGATCGGTTGGTCTGGGGCACCGACTGGCCGCACGTCACCGAAGCAAACAAGCCTGACGATGCTCGGCTGCTGGACCTGCTTGCACGATGGGCGCCTGACGCCCTCCTGCGTCGACGCATCCTGGTCGACAACCCGTGCCGGCTCTACGGATTCGCGACCTGAGTGCATTGACCGCCCGGTAGGCTGATTCCGGCGCAGCGCCGTCACGAGATAAGGGTTGCTGTTCCAGAAGTAAGTTCACGAGACAGCGTCCTTGATAACTCTGGCCGATGCCAGTTATCAACTTCGAATCCCGCGACTGGCGTGCCGCAGCCACTTGGATTAAGACAGTCCACTGCATAGCTGCAGCCGGCCCCACAACTTCTCCAGAAAACTCCGCCGAGGACTGAGTGGGCTTTCCAGCCCCGCGACTTTCCGGCGCCGAACACCTGGCTTGTGCCACGTTTGCCACGCCGGCGCCGCCGATGTTGCCTCTACCCAGGCAGCGACCTGCCTGGCTTGCCACGCGGTGTCTCAGTGCGCGGTTCGTCTCGTGACGCCAGTTCTACCAGCAGCAGGCGCTGGAAGAGCTCGGCCGGCGGCCGCAGCGGGCGCCCACGGCGGCGGATGATGCCGATCGTGCGGCTCAGGGCCGGCGATTCGAGCTTGACGCTGACCAGCTTGCCGCGCGGCGGCAGCGCCAGCCGCGGCACCACGCCGATGCCAAGCCCGGCTTCCACCAGGCTCACCAGCGCAGGCACGTGCCGCACTTCGCAGAACCATTTTGGCTTGTTCTCTACCTGTGCCAGAGCTTGGTCGATCAGGAAACGATTGCCACTGCCCTGGGCAAGCGCAATGTGGTCGTAAGACGCGAGATCGGCCCAGTTGATGCACTTGTGCTTTGCCAACGGATGCTCGCTCGTGCAGGCAACGACGAAAGGGTCATCCATCAGCGGCTCGAACTCGATGTCGGGCTCCTGGGTACCGATGTACGTGAGGCCTAAATCAGCTTCGGCGTTGGCAACGGCCAGCAGCAGCTCCGATGAGGACTCATCGATCAGGCGTACCCGAATGCGCGGGTACAGCTCGTGAAAGCGGCCGATGACGCCAGGCAGGAAGTAGCTCACTGCCGACGGCACGCAGGCGACTGACACCTCGCCGGAGATACGTTCGGCGAAGTCGGCAACACCCACAAGAGCGCTCTCGAGCTCGTTCATCACGCCACGCGCCTTGTGGACGAAGGTTCTGCCAATCGTGGTGAGCTCGATGCGGCGCGTCGTGCGCACGAACAGCTCCACACCCAACGCGTCTTCGAGCTTGTCCACGCGCCGTGACACGGCCGACTGGGACAGATGGAGGTTTTCCGACGCGGCGCGGAAGGACCCGAGGTCGGCCACGGCCAGGAAAGCACGCAAGTCAGCAAGATCGAAATTCATGTGTCAGACGCAGGAATCATTCTGATCTTTGCACTTTACTGTGGAATGTGCTGACCGCACCATCGCATCACTGCTCCACACGGAGCGATTCACCAAGCGGTCAAGCAAGACATGCAAAGCAGCAGATCCTCCCCGCCAACGCAGGTCCGGCGACGCAGCCTCAGGGTCATGGGGGCGATGCTCACCGGCATCGCGTCCACCGCCCTGCCGTGCCTGCTACCAGCCATAGCGTCGGCGCAGCCGGCGCCGTGGCAGCCGGAGCGTCCCATCCGCCTTGTCGTGCCCTACGGGCCCGGCGGCAGTTCGGACGTTATCGCCAGGCTACTGGCGACCGAGATGTCGAAGACGCTCGGCCAGTCAGTCTTTGTCGACAACAAGGGCGGCGCGTCCGGCCAGGTCGCCATGCAGGAAGTGGCGCGCGCCGCGCCCGACGGCTACACCATCGTCATGGGTCACGTCGGCACGCTGGCGGTGAACCCGGCGATGTTCGAGAAGCTGGCCTACTCGGACAAGGACTTCGAACCGATCGGGCTGCTGGCCAAGGTGCCCATGGTGTTCGCGGTCAGCGCCAAGGTGCCGGCAAGGAACCTGAAGGAGTTCATCGCGCTGGCCAAGGCGCATCCCGGCCGGCTGAGCTATGGGTCAGCGGGTAATGGCAGCGCCGGGCACCTCGCGTTCGAGATGCTCAAGGTGGCGGCGGGCATCGACGTCGTCCACGTGCCCTACAAGGGAACGGGCGCCCAGCTCAACGACCTGCTGGCCGGCAACACCGACGCGGCGTCGGCCGGGCCGCCGGGCTTCATCCAGCATCTCAAGGGTGGCCGCATCCGCCTCATCGGCAGCGGTTCGCCACAGCGCCTGGACGTGCTGCCCGAGGTGCCGACGGTAGCCGAGCAGGGCTACACCGGATTCGACAGCTCCCAATGGTTCGGGCTGCTGGCACCTGCCCACACGCCTGGGCCTGTGACCGCCTGCATCCAGGACGCCGCCGAGAAGGCCTTGCAGACGCCGGCCGTACAGGAGCGCCTGAAGGCCGATGCCACCGTGGTGGCGCCGCTCAAGGCTGCGCAGTTCGCCGCATTCATCAAATCGGAACGTGAACGCTGGGGCGTCGTCGTCCGGCAAGCCAAATTGAAAGTGGAGTGAAGCATGGAAAGCACCCTCAACACCGTTTCCCGTCATTCCGAGGCCGAACTGACGCAGCTCGGCACCCGCGCCTTCACGGGCCTGGGGTTGCGCCCGCAGGACGCTGCGCAGGTAGCGGCCATTCTCGTCACGGCCGACCTGTTCGGTTTGGGCACGCATGGCCTGGGCCGCATCGAGTCGTATGGCGAGCGGCTGCTGGTCGGGGGCATCAAGCCGCGTCCCGACATCGTCGTGCAGAAGGTGGCGCCGGCCTTGTGCAAGGTGGACGGCGACAACGGCATCGGTCCGCTGGTGGGCATGCGCGCATTGCAGGCGGCCATGGAGGCGGCCAGCGAGTGCGGCGTGGGGGTCGCCCTGACACGCGGCAGCAACCACTTCGGGCCGATCTCTCCCTATTCGCTGATCGCCGCCGAGGCAGGTTTCGCCAGCATCATCGGCAGCAACGCCACCACAACCATTGCGCCGTGGGGCGGCAGCGATGCGCGGCTGGGCAACAGCCCGATCGGCTTTGGCGTGCCACACCCTGGCGGCGATCCATTCCTGCTCGACATGGCGATGAGCGTGGTGGCCCGCGCCAAGATCCGCAACGCGCTCAAGCGTGGCGAATCCATCCCCGACACCTGGGCCACCGATGCCCGAGGTCGACCAACGACCGACCCGGCAGCGGCGCTGGACGGCTTCTTGCTGCCCATCGGCGGCCACAAGGGCTACGGGCTCGCGCTGATGGTGGACCTGTTCGCCGGCCTGCTCTCCGACGCGGCCTACCTGACCCATGTGAAGTCCTGGTCAGACGCGCCGGAGGAGCCGCAGAACCTCGGCCATTTCTTCATCCTGATCGACACGCGCCGGCTCGGCTCCACGCAGTGGCTGGCGCAGCGCATGAGCGACTTTGCCGCCATCCTGCACGGCAGCCCGGCTGCCGATGCGCAGCAGCCGGTGATCGTGCCGGGCGAGATCGAGCTCAGCAAACTGCAGCGTCAGCGCCGCGACGGCATCGTGCTGGACCCGGCCACCTACGAACGGCTGCAGCAGCACGCCGCTCGCGCACCGATGGCCGCCTGAGCGAGGAGCGGACCATGCAACTCACCCCGGACATCCGTGCCTCGTTCATGCCCACGGGCGTGCTGCGTGCCTCCATCAACCTTGGCAACCCCATCCTCGCCGGACGCGGCGCCCAGGGTGCGCCCTCAGGCATTTCGGTGGACCTGGCGCGGGAGCTCGCCGTGCGGCTGGACGCGCCGCTCGATCTCATCGTGTTCGATGCGGCGGGCAAATCGGTGACCGCGGTCACCGACGAGAAGGCCGACGTGGGCTTCTTCGCCATCGATCCGCTGCGCGGCAACGGCCTGCACTTCACTCACCCCTACATCCTGATCGAGGGCAGTTACTTGGTGCGGAAAGACTCGCCGCTGGCGGGCAACGATCAGGTGGATGCGGCCGGGACGACCGTGATGGTCGGCAAGGGCAGCGCCTATGACCTGTATCTCACGCGTGAGCTGAAGGCGGCCTCCATCCTGCGCGCACCCACGTCGCCGCGCGTGGTGGAGGAGTTCCTGGCGCAGCGTGCCGATGTTGCTGCCGGCGTGCGCCAGCAGCTCGAAGCCGATGTTGCGCAGCACCCGGGTTTGCGGCTGCTGCCCGGTCGGTTCATGGTGATCGAACAGGCCATGGGCATGCCGCACGGCCGTAGCGAACAGGCGGCCGCGTTCCTGCGGCACTTCGTCGAGGACATGAAGCGCTCGGGCTTCGTTGCCGAGGCCATGCGACGCCATGGCATCCAGGGCGCGATGGTCGCGCCGCCGGCATCGGTGTGAGCGCAGCGAAGCCGAAACCCACAGGAGACGACCGAGATGTTGCGCAAGCTCGCTGCCGCGGCAATTGCCGCCACCGCGCTGGCCGTGGCCGGCCTCACGCCCGCCCGCGCCGACACCTACCCGAGCAAGCCGATCCGGCTGGTGGTGCCCTACGCTGCCGGGGGCAACGCCGACATCACCGCGCGCGTGATCGCGCGCAGGATGTCCGAAGGGCTGGGACAACCCATCGTGATTGACAACCGCGGCGGAGCCAACGGCGGTATCGGCACCGACGCCGTGGCCAAGGCGGCGCCCGACGGCTACACGCTGCTGATGACGGCCAGCGGTCCCATCGTGGTCAACCCCGTGCTGTACGCCAAGGTGCCGTATGACCCAGTGCGGGACTTGCAGCCGGTCAGCCAGATCCTCACCTACCAGTACGCGCTGGTCGTTCCCGCTGCGGCCCCATTCCACAGCGTAAATGATCTGGTGAACCAGGCCCGCGCCCACCCCGGCACCTTGACCTACGGCTCGGCCGGCATAGGGGCTGGTGGCCACCTGGCCGGCGAGATGCTGGCCTGGATGACGAAGACCAAGCTAACGCACGTGCCGTACAAGGGCAACGCGCCCGCGCTCAACGACGTGCTCGGCAACGTTCTGGCCTTCACCTTCGACACCGTGACGACGGCCGCGCCGCACATCCGCAACGGCAGCCTGCGCCCGCTGGCCGTCAGCGGTCCCCGACGCGCCGGCGCCTTGCCGCAGGTGCCCACCTTGCAGGAACTGGGCTACAAAGGCTTCAACGTGACGCAGTTCGTCGGCCTGCTGGCGCCGGCGAAGACTGATCCGGACATCGTGCGCCGCCTGCACCAGGAAGTAGTAAAGGCACTGAAGGCGCCCGAAGTAATCGAGCGCCTGCAGGTGGAAGGCGGCAACGACCTGGTGGGCAGCAGCCCGGAAGCGTTTGCCGCCACCATCGCCCAAGAATTGGCCATGTACCGCAAGCTGGTGACCGACGCCAGAATCCAACAGGAATGAGCGCCATGTACCAGGTCGATGTCCTCGTCCAGGGCTTTCCGGGCAAAGCCGTGTGCCATGGCGGTCTAGGCTGGAGCACGGTGACGCTGCTGCGTGGCCAAGGGCGCACGGTGCTGGTGGACGTGGGCGCCTTCGGCGTGCGGCGCGAGCTGCGCAAGCAGCTCGAAGCGCACGGCGTGGCGCCCCATGACGTGACCGACGTGTTCCTCACGCATGCCCACTACGACCATGCCGTTAACTTCGTGCTGTTCCCGAATGCGACGGTGTGGATCGGCGCGCAGGAGCTCGCGTGGGCTTCTGCACAGCCGCCTGGTTTCAACCCGTTGCCGGAACTCTACGTCGCCGAGCTGGCACGCAGCGAGCGCGTGCGCCGCGTGCAGGCCGGCGATCACATCCTGCCCGGGTTGCAGGCTCTGTCTGCCCCGGGCCACACGCCGGGACACCTGCTGCTCTATCTGCAGGCCAACGACGCACCGGTGCTGTTCACGGGCGACGCGGCCAAGAACCGCGCCGAACTGCTATCGCGCGAAGTGGATGCCACGGGCGATGCCGATGCCAGCCGGCGCAGCATCGACGCGATCTGGGACTGCTGGCGCCGCGTGCCCGGCACGGTGCTGATTCCGGGCCACGACCTCAGCATGTGCTTGGACGAGCACAGCGAACCTCGCTATCTCGGCGAGCGCAAGGCTGCCATTGCCGTCTGGTTTTCTGAGTCCGTTCGCACAATGGACACCATCGACCTTTGCGGGACGGGCGTTTTCGGTGCTGCTTACCGCGAGTGAGCAGCCATCCATCGCCAGCAATTGCGCGCGCGCAGCTATCTCGCGGAATGCAACATGGGGGTCTCGTA
>NZ_JAXOJX010000100.1:0-22226 GCF_034427735.1 Azohydromonas lata | reverse complement strand
AAAACAAGGGCCCGTTGGGCCCTTGTTCATTTCAATGGCTGTCGCGTTGCCCGCAGTGCTCAAGCGGCAATGGGCTCGACGCGGTGGTTCTGCGGGCCGGCCTGCGCAATCTTGAGCGCGCCCATGCGGTTGCCCAACTCGACGCAGCGCACCAGTTCCCAGCCGCGCTCCAGGCCGTAGAGCAAGCCGCCGCGGAAGGCGTCGCCGCAGCCCGTGGGGTCGACCACGCGCTCAGCCTCCACGCCCGCCACCAGCGTGCGCTCGCCCTGCACCCAGACCTCGCAGCCCTGCGCGCCCAAGGTCACGATCACGCCCTGGAGATGCGGCTGGCGCGAGATCTGCTCCAGGCTCTGGCCTGTGCGCTCGCACAGCATGCGCGCCTCGTAGTCGTTGACCGCCACCCAGGTGGCCTGCGCGATGAAGCCGCGCAGTGCCTCGCCGTCGAACATGGGCAGGCCTTGGCCCGGGTCGAACACGAAGGGGATGCCGCGCTCTTGCAACTGCGCGGCGTGGCGCAGCATGGCGTCGCGGCCGTCGGGCGCCACGATGCCCAGGGCCAGATCGTCGCGGGCGGGCACGTCAATCAGGTGCGCCTGCTGCATCGCGCCGGGGTGGAAGGCGGTGATCTGGTTGTTGTCGGTGTCGGTGATGATCATCGCCTGCGCCGTGTAGCTGTCGGCTTCCACGCGCACGCAGGAGCTGTCTATGCCCAGGTCCTGCAGCCGCTGCAGGTAGGGAGCGCCGTCGTTGCCCAGCGCCGCGGCCACCACCGGCTCGCCGCCCAGCGCCTTGAGCGTGTAGGCGATGTTGCCCGCGCAGCCGCCGAACTCGCGCCGCATCGTCGGCACCAGGAAGGACACGTTCAGGATGTGCACCTGCTCCGGCAGGATCTGCTGTGCAAAGCGGCCGGGGAAGGTGGTGATGGTGTCGAAGGCCAATGAGCCGCAAACGAGAACGGGCATGGAAGCTCCGGGGGTCAGGGATAGAAGAGTTCGACCGAGTAGCCCGCCACGGGCTGCGTGCCCATGTCCAACACGGCCTGGAGCGGTTGCTCCTGGCCCGGAGGGATGGCGGCCACAGTGGCGCCCAAGTCGCGCACGCGCAGAACCTTTTTCACCAGCAGCACGCCTTGGGCGTCGGTGAGCCGCAGCTCGATGGCGGGCCAGCGCAGCGCCTGCGTGTCGCGGTTGCGCAGCACCAGCGAGAGCCGGTAGCGCTGGTCGTTGCCGGACAGGCGAGACAGCGCGCTGCTCTCCACGGCCAGCGCGGCCAGGTGGCGCGGCGCGGCCTCGGCGTTGCAGCGCGTGAGCACGCACAGCGGGTGCAGCAGCGGGCGCATGGCGGGATAGCGCGCGCTCAGCGTTGGCCGGGCAATGAGCGCGGCCTGCAGCAGTGCCGTCAGCGCCAGCACCGTGACGGCGGCCGACCACCAGGTGCGCTGGACCTCGGTGGGCTCGCGTGCGGGCGCCGGTGCCTGAAGAAAGGAGGGCGGTGTGCGGCTGGCGCCGGCCGTGGCCACGGGCTCCGGCAGCGCCACCGGTGCGGAAGGCATTGCACTGTCGGCAGCCGCTGCGCTTGGGCTGGCGGGCGGCTCCGAGGGCGTTTGTACCGCGATGCCGGGTGCGACCATATCGTCCAGCCCGTATGCGGCGGCGGCGGGAAAGCGCGAGTTCTCCCAGGCCGCAGGGGCCGCAGGCACGTCGGCAAATGGCGTGGGTGTCGATGCAACCGTCGGCGGGAGATCCGCTGCGCGCGGCGTGAAGGCGGGCTTTGCGGGCGGCACGAAGGCCGGTGACGCCGGTGTTGGGCGAGGGGGCAGCGTCGCGGCGGGCCCAGGCTCGGCGCGGCGGTACAGCGACGACACGGGCGGCAAGCGGCTGTTTTGCGCCTGGCTGGTATTCGCGGCGCGACCCGCGGGGCCCGGTCCGGCCCAGGGGCTGGACGCCGGCGCTCCAGCCGGTGCCGGCCGTGCGGGCGGCGGCGGGGAGGGCGCCACCGCCACCAGCGCCTGCAGCGCATTGAAAACTTCGCCGCACTGGCCACAGCGCGCCCAACCGCCGGAGGTCTGCAGCAACTGCGGCTGTACGCGGAAGGCCGTGCGGCATTTTGGGCAGCGCGCGGCCTGGTTCATGGGCTGATCAGGCATCTCCGGCCATGCGCGCGGTCATCAGCACCCAGCCTTCCTGGCTGTCGCTGACCTGCAGCTCGCACCACGAAGCGTAGGCGGCCTTGAGCTCGTCGGCCTGGCGCTCCAGGATGCCCGCCAGCACCAGGTCGCCGCCCGCAGCCACGTGGCCGGTGAGCAGCGGCGCCAGCAGCTTCAGCGGCGTGGCCAGGATGTTGGCCAGCACCAGCGGGTAGCGGCCCTGCGCCAGCTCCGGCAGCCCGGCGCGCAACTGCACGCCGTTGGCCTGCGCGTTGTCCTGCGTGGCCTGCACCGCGGCGGGGTCGATGTCCACCGCATCGATGTCGCGCGCGCCGTGCAGCGCCGCGCCAATGGCCAGGATGCCCGACCCGCAGCCGTAGTCCAGCACACGTTCCCAGCGCGCGCGGCGCTCGGCGCTTTGCTGCGCGATCCAGCGCAGGCACATGCGCGTGGTCGGGTGCGTGCCCGTGCCGAAAGCCAGGCCCGGGTCCAGGCGGATCACCTGCTGCGCCTGCTGCGGCGGCTCGTGCCAGCTCGGGACTATCCAGAACGCCGGCGTGACCTGCACGGGCTCGAACTGCGATTGCGTCAGGCGCACCCAGTCCTGGTCTTCCACGGCCTGCAGCGACTGCACGTGCAGCTCGTCGGCCCAGTCCTGGGCCAGCAGCAGCGCGGCCGCCTCGGTGGCCTGCGACTCCTCGGCAAACAAGGCCTTGATCGTCGAGCGCTGCCAGCCGCTCTTGGGCGCGGGCAGGCCGGGTTCGCCGAACAGGGCCTGTTCGGCATCGGTATCGACATCGGCGTCCTCCACCGACACCGACAGCGCTTCCAGCTCGTCCATCAGCGCTTCGGACACCGGTTCCACCAGCGCTTCCGGCGCGCGCAGCACCAGTTCGTACATCAGCAATTACCTCTTGTGCTGGGCCAGCCAGCCTTCCAGGTAATGGATGCTGGTACCGCCCTCGATGAAGTTGGCGTCCAGCATCAGCTCGCGGTGCAGCGGGATGTTGGTCTGGATGCCTTCGACCACGGTTTCGTCGAGCGCCGTGCGCATGCGCGCCAGGGCCTGCTCGCGCGTATCACCGTAGACGATGATCTTGCCGATCATCGAGTCGTAATGCGGCGGGACGAAATAATTGGTGTAGGCATGCGAGTCCACGCGCACGCCGGGGCCGCCGGGCGGATGCCACATGGTGATGCGGCCCGGCGAGGGGGTGAACTTGTAGGCGTCCTCGGCGTTGATGCGGCACTCGATGGCATGGCCGCGCGTCTGGATCTGGCGCTGGGTGAAGGGCAGCTTCTCGCCGGCGGCCACGCGGATCTGCATCTGCACGATGTCGATGCCGCTGACCAGCTCCGTCACCGGATGCTCCACCTGCACACGCGTGTTCATCTCGATGAAGTAGAACTCGCCGTTCTCGTACAGGAACTCGAAGGTGCCCGCGCCGCGGTAGCCGATCTTCTTGCACGCGGCGGCACAGCGGTCGCCCACGCGGTCTATGAGCCGGCGCGGAACGCCCGGCGCCGGCGCCTCTTCGATGATCTTCTGGTGGCGGCGCTGCATGGAGCAGTCGCGCTCGCCCAGCCACACGGCGCCCTTGTGCTCGTCGGCCAGCACCTGGATCTCGATGTGCCTGGGGTTCTCCAGGAACTTCTCCATGTACACGGCCGGGTTGCCGAAGGCCGCGCCCGCTTCCTGGCGCGTGGTCTGCACGGCGTGGATGAGCGCCGCTTCGGTGTGCACCACGCGCATGCCGCGCCCGCCGCCGCCGCCGGCCGCCTTGATGATCACCGGGTAGCCGATGGTGCGCGCGATGCGGATGATCTCCTTCGGGTCCTCAGGCAGCGCGCCCTCGGAGCCGGGCACGCAAGGCACGCCGGACTTGATCATGGCCTGCTTGGCCGCGACCTTGTCGCCCATGATGCGGATGGATTCCGGCGTCGGACCAATGAAGGTGAAGCCGCTCTTTTCCACGCGCTCGGCGAAGTTGGCGTTCTCCGACAGGAAGCCGTAGCCAGGGTGGATGGCCTCGGCATCCGTCACCTCCGCGGTGGAGATGATGGCCGGCATGTTGAGGTAGCTCTGCGCCGAGGGCGCCGGGCCTATGCACACCGCCTCGTCAGCCAGGCGCACGTACTTGGCGTCGCGGTCGGCTTCGGAATACACCACCACCGACTTCACGCCCAGCTCGCGGCAGGCGCGCTGGATGCGCAGTGCAATCTCGCCGCGGTTGGCGATCAATATCTTCTTGAACATGCTTTCTTCTCTGCGGCTCGGTCGCCGTCCCGGATTGGGCTGGAATCCGCGCCGTTGCAGCCCGCCGCGGGGGTGGCGGACAGCGGCGCGCGAAGAGCGCCTGCAGGCTTACTCGATGACGAACAGCGGCTGGCCGTATTCGACCGCCTGGCCGTTCTCGCACAGCACCTGCGTGATGGTGCCGGACTTGTCGGCCTCGATCTCGTTCATGATCTTCATGGCCTCGATGATGCAGATCGTGTCGCCTTCCTTGACGGTCTGGCCCACGTCGGCAAACGCCTTGGCGCCCGGGCTGGACGAGTGGTAGAGCGTGCCCACCATGGGCGACTTCACGATGTGGCCGGTGATCGCGGCCGGCGCGTCGGCCGCCTTGGGCGCAGCCTGCGGTGCGGGCGCCAGTTGAACGGGGGCTGCGGCGGCCTGCAGCACCGGCGCGGGAGCGGCGGCGGCCGCGTTGGCAAGCGGGTCGGCCTTGACGATGCGGACCTTGCCGTCGGCTTCCGTGATCTCCAGTTCAGAGATGTTCGATTCCGACACGAGGTCGATCAAGGTCTTGAGCTTGCGCAGATCCATCAGCTTCTCCAGAGCCAGGGCGACGGCCACGAACGTGTCATGGCCAGCGCACCTTTTTCGTTCAAGGGTTTGTCGTCAACGTCAGCCATCCGTCGGCTTCCGGCACGTTTTGCACGGGATAGATGTAACGCCTGCGGAGTGATCCTGACGTTGCGTCCGGCACAGGTTTTCCCTGCCCCGGAAATGCAAAGGGCCGAACTTTACGCGTTTTGCCTGCGGTTGCCGTCAGGTTCGTAAAAATTCAGCGCGATGGGTCGTTGAGCGGGCTCAAGGTTTCGTCACGCGGGACGCAAGCGTCTGTTACGGCCTCAACAGCCTTTTTTCAGGCCTCATCCCAGGTCGGACACCCATCGGGAAAGTTCCTCGCGCGTCGTTTCCCCGGGTTTTTGTCGGCGGATATGGCCTTGGGCGTCGAGCAGCACGGTGTAGGGCAGCACGCCCCCGGTGTTGCCCAACTGGCGCATGAGCTCGCTGCCGGCCAGGCCGGCCAGGGCCACGTCGTAGCCCACCGGGCGCTTTTGCAGGAACTCGCGCACCGGCGCCGCGCCGTCCACCGCCACGCCCAGCACATGGCCGCCGCGCGCCTTGAAGTCGCGGCTGAAGCGGTCGATCTCCGGCATTTCCTTGATGCAGGGCGGGCACCAGGTGGCCCAGAAGTTCACCAGCAGCGGCTGGCCGCGCAAGGCCGACAGCACCAGCGCGCCGCCTTGCGGCCGTTCCAGCTCCAGCGTCCACAGCGCCTCGGGGGCCGGCGTGCCCTGCGGTTGCGAGCGCCACCAGGCCAGGCCCGCGCCGCCGGCCGCGGCGGCCACGGCCGTCGTGATCCACAGCCGGCGCTTCATGCCGCGTCGCCCTCCAGCAGCCGGCGCAGCGCCGCCGTGTCGCCGCGCAGGGTGCGGCCGGTGGCGTCGGGCTTGAGCGCGCCGCGCAACTCGTCCAGGTCGCGGATGTGCAGGAACACCGTGATCATTTCGCCCAGCTCCTCGCTGCGGCCGGCAACGCTGAGCACGTCGTAAGGCTCCTGCCCGGCGCCGCGCGACTGCTGTCCCACCAGCTCGTAATCCACGCCCTGGTTGAGCAGCGTGATCTCGGCCGACTTGGGGTCGTCGCAATACAGGTCCAGGTGCAGGTTGGACAGCCGCGTGGCCGTGCCGCGCCAGGCCGCGCCGGACAGGTGAGGGCGGAACTCCGCCAGCCGCTGCATCCAGCGCAGCGCCACGCGGCGCAGCGCGGCCAGCTCGGCGGGCTGCGTGTCGGCGCAGAAGACCTGCAGGTACTCGCGCACCTGCTCCTCCACGGCGTCGTTGCTGGGCAGCTCGGTGCCGCGCCCGCGGCCCAAGTCGCGCGCGGCGCGCTTCTTGGCCGGGCCGTATTCCATGCCTTCCTCCACCACCAGCCGGGCGGCGGCGGCGGCGATCTCGGCGCTTTGAGGTGTTGCCATGTGGCCCATTTTAGGAAGGGCAGGCTGGCCCTCCGTGACAACCCGGATACCGGGCGGTGCGCAGCGCGCGTTCCGGTTGCCCCGTTCAGGGCAGCTGCACCGCCCCGGCGCGCGCGGCAATGGTGGCCGCGCGCGAGACGACGTAGGGCGAGGCCGGCCGCTGCTCGAAGCGCTTGGGCGCCGGCAGCATCACCGCCAGCCGCGCCGCCGGGCCGGGGCCCAGCTTGGCCGCGTCGGTGCGGAAGTAGTGCCGCGCCGCCGCCTGCGCGCCGAACACGCCTTCGCCCCATTCGACGTGATTGAGATAAATCTCCAGGATGCGCCGCTTGCCCAGCAGCGCCTCCAGCGTCAGCGTGATGACGAACTCCTGACCCTTGCGCACCAGCGTGCGCTCGCTGTCCAGGAACAGGTTCTTGGCCAGTTGCTGTGTGATGGTGGAGCCGCCAATCACCTTGGGCGCCGAGGCCGGCGGCGGTTCGCGTCCGCGCACGCTGGCGCGGCGGCTGGCCAGTTCGTTGAGCTTTTCCGCGCGCGCCTGGGCGCGCTGGTTCTTGTTCCAGGCGCTTTCAATCGCGTCCCACTCCACGCCGCCGTGCTGCGTGAAGCCGGCGTCCTCGCTGGCGATCACGGAGCGTTTCAGGTGCGGCGAGATACGGTCCTCATCCACCCACTGCTGCGCCCAATCGATGCGCCCCTTCTCGCGCAGCAGCCGCCAGGCCTCGCTGCGCTCGAAGCTGGTGGACGCCGGGTCCACCCAGCGCATGAGCGCAATGCGCCCAACGAAATAGAGCTGCAGCGACAGCGCGCAGATGAACAGCAGCGCCAGCAGGCGTGCGAGCTGGCGCAGCACGCCGGCCGGTCTGCGCGCCTGGGCCGCCGGCAGGGACGCCGCCGCTTTCATCGCCGCCTGGACGCCTTCAGCCCTTGAGGGCGCGCAGCGCTGCCAGCACCGGGGCCGTGTCGGGGCGCACGCCGCGCCAGGCGGCAAAGGCCTCGGCGGCCTGCTCCACCAGCATGCCCAGGCCGTCGCGCGGTTGAGCGCCGTGCAGCCGGGCCCAATCCATGAAGGGCTGCGCCTTGGGTCCGTACATCAGGTCCACCGCCAGCGCGCCGCTGCCCAGCGCCGAGGCCGGCACGGGCGAGGCCGCGCCCTCCAGGCTGCTGGCGCTGGCGTTGATGACCACGTCGAAGCCTTCGCCCGGCGCGTGCAGCGTGGCCGTGTGCAGCCGCACGCCACTGGCCTGCGCCAGCTCGGCGTGGCGCAGCACCAGGTCCTGCGCGCGTTCCTCGGTGCGGTTGACCACCACCAGCTCCGCCGGTGCGGCTTGCAGCAGCGGGCCCAGCACGCCCGCGCCCGCACCGCCCGCACCCACCAGCAGCAAGCGGCGGCCGCCCAGCGCGCAGCCGGCGTTGGCCTCGATGTCGCGCACCAGGCCCACGCCGTCGCTGTTGTCGGCCACGATCTCCTCGCCCTCGAAGCTCAGCACGTTGGCCGCCTGCGCCAGCTCCGCGCGCCCGGTGCGGCGCGTGGCCAGGCGCAGCGCCTCGAACTTGAAGGGCACCGTCACGTTGGCGCCGCGCCCGCCGCCGGCCACGAAAGCGCGCAGCACGGCCTCGAAGCCGTCCAGCGGCGCCCACAGCCGCGAGTAGGCCAGGCACTGCCCGGTCTGCTCGGCGAAGGCCTGGTGGATCTGCGGCGACATGCTGTGCTGCACGGGGTGGCCGAAGACGGCGTAGCGGTCGAGGTCGCTCATAAAGAGTGGAGGAGGTGGAGGGTTGTCAGGGGGTGGCCAACGGGATGGCTTCCACGCCGTCCTCGCGGGTGAAGCGAAAGCGCGCGGTGACCACGAGCAGGTCGGCCTGCACGCGCAGTTCGGGTCCGAAGGGGCCGTAGGGCGAAGCGGCCTGGACGATGGCCTGCGCGCGGCGGTCCAGCAGCGGCTGCTCGGAAGGCTTGAGCACCTTGGTCTGCACCACGCGGCCCTGGGCATCGACGGTGATGCCCATGGTCAGCTCGCCGTAGAGCTTGCGGCCCTGCACCTGCGGGAAGTCCTGCGTGCCGCGGGCCTCGATGCGGCGGCGCAGCGCGTCGTAGTAGCGCGCGTAGGCCACTTCGCGCGTGGCGGGGCTGACGTAGCGCTTGCGCGGACGGGCGTTCTCCTCGTTCACGCGGCGCTCTATCTCGGCGAGCTGGCGCTGCAGCCGGCGCTGGCGCTCCTCCTGCTCATGCGCGGCCGGGTTGCCGGCCTCGCGCCGGGGGTCGGGCTGGGGCACCTGCGCCAGCGCCTCGCGCAGCAGCGCCAGCATCTGCTGCTGCTGGGTTTGGAGCTGCTCGATCTGGCGCTGCGCGTCCTCGCTGTCGTTGCCCGGCGCCTCCAGCGCCGAGGCGGGCAGGGGCGAGGTGGCGCGGCCGGACTCGGCGTCACCGCCGCCGGCCAGGCTGTACTGCGCCAGCGCCTGCGCCTTCTTGGGCGACTGTTGCGCCTGCGCGTTGACCAGCACCACCTCCAGCGGCGAGTCCTTGAACAGCCGGTCGAAGGATTGCGGATCGGCCAGCCGCAGCCCAAGCAGGGCTGCGTGCACCGACAAGGACAGGCCCAGCGCCCACTGCAGCGGGCTCAGCGCCGGCAGTCGCAGCGCGCGCATGGCGGCATCAGGCGGCCGCGGCGGGCGGCTCGGCCGCCACGGCGGCATCGGCGTCGGCCACGTCGATGGCCAGCGCCAGCGGGCCGCTGGTCTCTTCCTCGGCCTCGTCGGCCTCGGGTTCGGCCAGCGCTGCGGACGGCGCCGCGTCGTCCAGGCGCGCCAGCAGGCTGGCGTGCAGATCCAGCGTCAGCAGGTCGCAGCCGGTGACGCGCACGCGCACATGCGCGCCGCGCGGCAGGCCTTCGCAGCCCAGGGCGCGGAACACCAGCGGCAGCGTGTCGGCGCGCACCAAGCCGTCCTTGAGCACGGCGGCGTCCAGCTCGGCCACGCCGTTTTGCTGCAGCCAGCGCAGCGTCCAGAAGCGCTCGATGCCGTGCTGGAAGTCGTTGTAGGCGCCGTAGGCCGCGTCGAAGCCGGAAATGATGGAGAAGAGGCTGGCGTCCTTGGGCTTGAAGGGCGCGGCCAGCGCCGCGGTGCGGCCGTGGCGGGCGCAGGCAATGATCTGCCACTGGTTGACCAGGTCCACGTAGCGGCGCAGCGGTGACGTCGCCCAGGTGTACTGCGCCACGCCCATGCCGGCGTGCGGCGCGGGCTTGACGCCCATGCGCACCTTGATGCCCGGCGCCAGGCTGGCCTGGCTGCGGTAGATGCCCGGCACACCGCACTCGGCCAGCCAGCCGCCCCAGGAGCTGTTGGCCAAGATCATGGCCTCGGACACGATGAGGTCCAGCGGCGCGCCGCGGCGCCGCGTGCTGATGTGCACCGTCTCGTCGCCCGTGGGCTCGCCCTCGTTGTCCAGCAGCCGGAAGTTGTAGTCCGGGCGATTGAAATTCTCGGGCTTGCCGCGCACCACCTCGCGCTGCGCCTTGAGGTGCCTGGCCAGGCGGTAGGTGAAGGCCAGCTCGGCAGCGAACTCGTAGTCGGCCGGGGCTTCGCCGGTCAGGCTGGCCTCGGTGATGACGTCGTCGAGCTGGTCGTGGCGCAGGTTGCGCACGATGGGCACGCGCTCCAGCCGTGTCTCGCGCGAGCGCACCTCCAGCGTCGCCTCGTCGAAGGTGACGTACAGGCTCACCGCCGGGCAGTCGCGGCCTTCAATGAGCGTGTAGGCCTGCACCACCTCGTCGGGCAGCATGGTCAGCTTCCAGCCCGGCATGTAGACGGTCGAGAGGCGGTCACGCGCCACCTTGTCCACCGGCGTGTCCGGCTGCACCGCCAGGCCCGGTGCGGCGATGTGCACGCCCATCACCACGGTGCCGCTGCCTAGGCCCTGCACGGACAGGGCGTCGTCGATCTCGATGGTGGCCGAGTCGTCGATGGAGAAAGCCGCCACGGGCGCCAGCGGCAGCTCTTCCTTGATGGCCGGCGCCTGCAGCGCAGGGAAGCCCGTGCCCTTGGGGAACAGCTCGAACAGGAAGCGCCGCCAATGGAACTGGTAGGGGCTGCTGATGGCGCCGGCCTCCTTGAGCAGGTCCAGCGGCGCGCGCTGCGCCTGCTTGGCCGCGTCCACCACGGCCTTGTACTCGGCGGCGTTCTTGTCGGGGCGGAACAGGATCTTGTAGAGCTGCTCGCGGATCGGCTCGGGGCAGCGCCCGGCCACCAGCTCGCCGGCCCAGCTTTCGATCTGCGCGGCCAGCTGCTTCTTGCGCTCAATGCCCAGCAGCGCGGCCTTGACGATCTCTTCAGGCGCCTTCTTGAACACGCCCTTGCCGGCGCGGCGGAAGTAGTGCGGAGCGTCGTAGAGGCGCAGCAGCGCCGCCACCTGCTGCTGCAGCGAGGCGTTGGCGCTGAAATAGTCGCGTGCCAGCGCGGCAAAGCCGAACTCGCCTTCCGGCGCGAATTCCCAGGCCAGGTCGAGATCGATCTCGGGCGCGATGGCCTGGGCGCCGGCCAGGAGCTCGGCAGGTGCGGGCTTGTCGAACTTCAGCAGCACGTTGGCGGTTTTCACCTTGACGCGCTTGCCGGAGTCGAGCTCGACCTGCAGCGAGCTCTCGGCTTCTGACATCACACGGCCGGCCAGGAACTTGCCGGCTTCATCGAACAGGGCGTACATCGGCGCTATTGTCGCCGCAGCGGCAGGGCGCGCCGATGTGCCCGCTCGTCAGACGGTCAGGCCGCCCGCGACTTCGAGCACGGCGCCGTTGACGTAGCTGGCCTCGTCGCTGGCCAGGAAGGCGTAGGCGTTGGCGATTTCTTCCGGCTTGCCCAGGCGCCCCATGGGCACTTCGGCCTTGAGCTGGTCAATGACCTTGTCGGGAATGGTGTCGAGGATGGGCGTCTGGATGAAGCCCGGCGCCACCGCGTTGACGCGCACGCCCTTGGGGCCCAGCTCGCGCGACCAGGTCTTGGTGAAGCCGATGACGCCGAACTTCGTGGCCGCGTAGTTGGTCTGGCCGAAGTTGCCGTAGATGCCCACCACGCTGGAGGCGTTGAGGATGACGCCGCTGCCCTGCGCCACCATCGTGTCGGCCACGGCCTGCGAGCAGTGGAAGACGCCGCGTAGGTTGACGTCGATGACGGCGTCGAACTGCTCCAGCGTCATCTTCTGCAGCCGTGCGTCGCGCGTGATGCCGGCGTTGTTGACCAGCACGTCGATGCGCCCGTGGCGCGCCTTGACCGCGGCCACCATGGCGTCCACCTGCGCGCGGTTGGTGACGTTGACCACGTGGCCCTCGGCCCGCCCGCCGGCCTCCAGGCACTGGCCCACGGCGGCGTCCACCGCCTCCGGCTTCACGTCGCACAGGACGACCACCGCGCCCTCCGCGCAGAACTTCTGTGCCGTGGCCAGTCCGATGCCTTGGGCGGCACCGGTGACGATGCAGATCTTGTCTTTCAAACGCATGAATCGAGCTCCAGGAAGGTGTGAACGGCACCGGCCACCGCGAGCCACCAGGGTGCGGGCGCTTTGGGCCGATGCGCTCGCATCCATGGTGTCACGCGGTTTGGTACTGCCTGGACGGCCGGGTTGGCCAGCAGCCCTGGGCGGGGCCGGGAACTGCAGGCGTGTTGCCGGCAATCAATGTACCCCGGCCCAACACCGCTTCGCGACGGGCGCCGCGAGGCGCCCAGGTGCCGCTCAGAGGGGGCTCAGACAGCGCTGGGCTGCAGGCCCAGAAAGCCCAGCAGGCGGGGCAGGTGGGCGTCGAAATCCGACAGCGCGTGATCGCTGCCCTCGATGACGTGCAGGCCGCATTGCGCATAGCGGGCCGCCATCTCATGCCAGTCCAGCACCTCGTCGCCGGTGGCGACGAAGGCCAGGTAGCGCCGGGGGTTGGTGATGGCCGGCGGATGCAGCTCGCGCAGCTCGTCCACGAACTCGGCCCGGAAGAAGAAATGCTGCTGCGGATCGTGAAACGCCGTTTGCTCGCCGATGTAGCGTGCCAGGTCGCGCGCGGGTTCCACGGCCGGGTTGATCAGCACGGCGCGGCAACTCCGCCGCTCGGCCAGCACCGTGGCGTAGAAGCCGCCCAGCGAGCTGCCGACCACGGCCATGCCGTCCTTGGGCCAGTCGGCCGTGCCCTGCAGCAGCAGATCGACCGCCTCGCGCGGCGAGGGCGGCAGCTGCGGACACCACCAGTGCACGTCCGGCCGGTGCGCCTGCATCCAGGCCGCCATGCGCTGCGCCTTGAACGAGCGCGGCGACGAGCGAAAGCCGTGCAAGTACAGCACGTGGGTGACGGGCGCCCCGGGGCGGGCCTGGGGCTCGTCGGCGGTGTTCACGCCTTTTTCCCCAGGGCCTGCAGCAGTTTGTCGTGTATGCCGCCGAAGCTGCCGTTGCTCATGCACAGGATGTGGTCGCCGGGCCTGGCGGCCTTCACCACGGCGCGCACGAGGGTGTCGATGTCCTCGCACACCAGGGCCTGATCGCCCATGGGCGCCAGCGCCTCGGCCGCGTTCCAGCCCAGGCCGCCGGCGTGGCAGAAGCTCAGGTCCGCCTCTTCCAGCGCCCAGGGCAGCTGGGCCTTCATGGTGCCGAGCTTCATGGTGTTGGAGCGCGGCTCGAACACGGCCAGGATGCGGTCCAGCCCAACGCGGCGGCGCAGCCCGTTGACGGTGGTGCGCAGCGCGGTGGGGTGGTGCGCGAAGTCGTCGTAGACCTTTACGCCGCCGGCCTCGCCGCGCAGCTCCAGGCGGCGGCGCACGTTCTCGAAGCGGCCCAGCGCCTCGGCCGCCAGCTCAGGCGCCACGCCCACGTGCTCGGCCGCGGCCAGCGCCGCCAGCGCGTTGAGCTGGTTGTGCTCGCCCAACAGGGCCCATTCCACGCGGGCGATCTTGAGGCCGCCGCGCAGCACGTCGAAGGCATGGGGCTCGCCGCGCGCGCGCAGCGTGCCGGCTTCTTCCTTGCGCGTGCCGAAGCGCTGCACCTCGCTCCAGCAGCCGCGCGCCAGCACGCGCTGCAGGGCCTCCTCGCGGGCGTTGACCACCAGGCGTCCACTGGCCGGCACGGTGCGCACGAGGTGGTGGAACTGGGTCTCGATGGCGCCCAGGTCCGGGAAGATGTCCGCGTGGTCGAACTCCAGGTTGTTGAGCACGGCCGTGCGCGGGCGGTAATGGACGAACTTGCTGCGCTTGTCGAAGAAGGCGGTGTCGTACTCGTCGGCCTCGATCACAAAGCTGCGGCCCGCGCCCAACCGCGCCGAGACGCCGAAGTTCATGGGCACGCCGCCCACCAGGAAGCCCGGCTGCAGCCCCGCGTGCTCCAGGATCCAGGCCAGCATGGACGTGGTGGTGGTCTTGCCGTGCGTGCCGGCCACGGCCAGCACGTGGCGGCCCTGCAGCACTTCCTGCGACAGCCACTGCGGCCCGCTGGTGTAGGGCAGCCCCGCGTCGAGGATGGCCTCCATCAGCGCGTTGCCGCGGCTGACCACGTTGCCGATCACGAACATGTCCGGCTTGAGCGCGAGCTGGTCCGGGCTGAAGCCCTCGATCAGGTCGATGCCCAGGGCGCGCAACTGGTCGCTCATGGGCGGATAGACGTTGGCGTCGCAGCCCGTCACGCGGTGGCCGGCCTCGCGCGCCAGCGCCGCCAGTCCGCCCATGAAGGTGCCGCAGATGCCCAGGATGTGGATGTGCATCGGCTGAATTTTAAAAGTGGCCCAAGGGGCTTCGCGGGCGGCTGCCAGACAGTTACAGCCCGGCCGCGAGGGCCGGGCGCATGCCGGTGGCTGCGTCTCAGGCCCGCAGTGCGGTGCGCGCGGCTTCCAGCGTGGCGTCGATGTCGGCGTCGCTGTGCGCGGCGCTGACGAAGCCGGCCTCGTACATGGCCGGGGCCAGGTACACGCCGCGATCCAGCATGGCGTGGAAGAAGCGGTTGAAGCGCTCGGTGCCGCCGGCCATCACGGTCTTGTAGTTCTGCGGCAGCGACTCGGCGAAGAAGAAGCCGAACATGCCGCCCTCGCAGTCGCCCACCAGCGGCACGCCTTCCTCGCGGGCCACGGTTTCCAGGCCGTCCACCAGGCGCTTGGTCTTGGCGGCAAGCGCGTCGAAGAAGCCGGGCTTGGCGATCTCGCGCAGCGTGGCCAGGCCGCAGGCCGTGGCCACCGGGTTGCCGCTGAGGGTGCCGGCCTGGTAGACCGGGCCCAGCGGCGCGAGGTGCTGCATGACGGCGCGGCTGGCGCCGAAGGCCGCCAGCGGCATGCCGCCGCCGATGACCTTGCCGAACACGCTCACGTCCGGCTTGAAGCCCGGGATCAGCTTGGCGTAGAGGGACTGCGCGCTGCCCAGCGCGACGCGGAAGCCGCTCATCACCTCGTCGAGCACCAGCAGCGCGCCGTGCCGGGTGCACAGCTGGCGCAGCCGCGTCATGAAGGGCACGCTGGAGCGCACGAAGTTCATGTTGCCGGCGATGGGCTCGACCATCACGCAGGCGATCTCGGCACCCTGCAGCGCGAAGGCCTCTTCGAGCTGCTCGACGTTGTTGTATTCGAGCACCATGGTGTGCTGCACCACCTCGGCGGGCACGCCGGCGCTGGTGGGGTGGCCGAAGGTGGCCAGGCCCGACCCGGCCTTGACCAGCAGGGCGTCCGCGTGGCCGTGGTAGCAGCCCTCGAACTTGATCAGCAGCGAGCGCCCCGTGGCGCCGCGCGCCAGGCGGATGGCGCTCATGGCGGCCTCGGTGCCGGAGCTCACCAGGCGCAACTGCTCCACGCTGGGCACCTGCTCGATGATGGCCTCGACCAGCTCGATCTCGCGCTCGGTGGGCGCGCCGAAGCTGAAGCCCTCGGTGGCCGCGCGCTGCACGGCTTCGAGCACGGCCGGGTGGCCGTGGCCCAGGATCATCGGACCCCAGGAGCCGATGTAGTCGATGTAGCGCTGGCCCTCGGCGTCGACCATGTAGGCGCCCTGGGCGCTGCGGATGAAGCGCGGCGTGCCGCCCACGGCGCGGAAGGCGCGCACGGGCGAGTTCACTCCGCCAGGGATGACGGCTTGGGCGCGTTCGAACAGGGCGGCGTTGGTGGTTTCAGTGGACACGGCGGGAGCTTCCCTTGTTGTTGTCGCTGGCGGGGGAGAGGGTTTCGGCCTCCTGGGCTTGCGGCATCTCGCCCTCGGCGCCCTCTTCGGGCGGCAGTGCCCAGAAGAAGCGGTCGGGCACCACGTTGCCCATGCCGGGGCGGAAGCCCGCGTCCAGGCTCTGGTCCAGGAAGGCCAGTGCCTCGCCCACGGCGGCCTGCAGCTCGGTGTCGGCCGCCAGCAGCGAGGCCAGCGCCGCGGAGAGCGTGTCGCCCGCGCCGACGAAGGCGGTGTCGAAGCGCTCGAACTTCTCGCCCGTGAGCGCGGCCTGCGGCGAGGCCAGTACGTTGTCCAGGTACTGCTCGCCGCCGCGCGACTGCAGGTGCACGCCCGTGACGAGCACGAAGCGCGCGCCGTGCTCGGCCGCGGCCACGGCCAGCTCGCGCGCGGAGGGCGGGCGCTCGCTTTCCCAGTCCGGCAGCAGGAAATCGGTGAGCGTCTGGTGGCCGCCCACCAGCACCTCGGTGGCGGGCAGGATGAGCTCGCGGAAGGCGTCCAGGTAGGGCTCGCGCTGGTCTTCCTGCTCTATCCACGAGAGGCTGGGCATGTAGGCCACCAGCGGCACGTCGGGGTAGTCGGAGAGGATCTCCGCCACCGCCGCCACCACCTCGGCCGAGCCGAGGAAGCCGACCTTCCAGGCCGAGATGGTCACGTCTTCCAGCACGGAGCGGGCCTGCTCCACGACGACCTCGGCGTCTATCTCGTGGTGGTCGAACACCTCGGCGGTGTCGCGCATGAGGATGGAGGTGGTCACGGGCAGCGCGTGCGCGCCCATGGCGGCGATGGTGCACACGTCGCCGGCCACGCCGCCCGCGCCGCTGGCGTCGGCGGCGTTGAAGCTCATCACGCAGGCCGGTGCAGGAGCTTCCTGCGCCGCTTCGTCGGCGGCGGCGGGATTGGTGTCGGGGTTCATGGGGGTGGTCCTGAAGTTCCTGCGGCGCTGCGCCTGCGAAGCTGCTGCGCGCGGGCGCAGGACTGTGAAAAGTGGCATGTTGCCGGGGCCGGATCGTCGCGCCGGACGCCCAGAGGCCATGGCTACAATGCCCGTCGATTGTAGTGATTGACAATACCAAGTGAGCGAACCCCGAACCTGGATGTGCCTCATCTGCGGCTGGATCTATGACGAAGCCGCCGGCGACCCCGAGCACGACATTGCCCCCGGCACCCGCTGGGAAGACGTGCCCATGAACTGGACCTGCCCCGAGTGCGGCGCCCGCAAGGAAGACTTCGAGATGGTCCAACTTTGAGCCACGGCGCCGCCTGTGCCTGCTGCAGGCGGCCACGGCCTTGCTGAGAGCGGAAGGCTCCCATGATCGACGACGAAACCGTCCCCGCTTCCGCTTTCGCCACCACGGCACCGTCCCTGGCCGTCACGCCGCTGCGCGTGATGGTGATCGACGACAGCCACACCATCCGGCGCAGCGCCGAGATCTTCCTGCACCAGGGAGGCCACGAGGTGCTGCTGGCCGAGGATGGCTTCGACGCGCTGGCGCTCATCGACGAGTTCGAGCCCGCGCTCATCTTCTGCGACATCCTCATGCCGCGCCTGGACGGCTACCAGACCTGCGCGCTGTTGCGGCGCAACCCGCGCTTTGCCCAGGTGCCGCTGGTCATGCTCACCTCCAAGGACGGCCTGTTCGACCGTGCCCGTGCCCGCTTGGCCGGCGCACAGGACCACCTGACCAAGCCCTTCACCAAGGACCAGCTCCTGCACGCCGTGGCCCGCTACGGCCCGGCCGGCGGCTGAAGCCGGGACCGCAGGTCCCAGGCCTACTCCGTACCCGAACGCGTTTGCCGCGCATTCCTCCCTCCAAGCTTGCACGGCCCCAAGGACTCCCGATGCCGATTCACAAGATCCTGCTGGTGGACGATTCCCGCACCGAGCTGCATCACATGAGCGAGTTGCTGCGCCAGGCCGGCTACAGCGTGCGCACGGCCGAGAACGGACAGCAGGCGCTCACCAGCTTGGCCGAGGACAAGCCCGACCTCATCCTCATGGACGTGGTGCTGCCGGGCTCCAATGGCTTTCAGCTCACCCGCACCATCACGCGCGACCAGCGCTTTGCCGATCTGCCCGTGATCATCTGCAGCAGCAAGGGGCAGATGACCGACAAGGTCTGGGGCATGCGCCAGGGCGCGCGCGACTACGTGGTCAAACCCGTGGATACCCAGGAGCTTCTCGGCAAGATCCGGGCGCTGGGCTGAGGCGCCGCGTGCCGTCGTCGCCACCGCCGTCCATGCCCCGCCAGGAAGATCCCCGGCAGTTGCAGGCGCGGCTGGCGCAGCAGCTTCACGACATGCCCGCCGGCCAGGCCCCCGCGTGGCTGGCCGCCGAATGCGCCGGCCTGCGGCTGCTGCTGCCGCTGCAGGAGGTGGGCGAGATCGTCGAGCACGCGCCGCCGCTGCTGCCGCTGCCCCACGCGCGGCCGTGGTTCGAGGGCGTGCTCAACCTGCGCGGCCAGCTCCACGGCGTGGTGGACCTGGCCGCCTTCCTGGGCCTGCGCCCCGGCGGCGGCGTGCCCGCGGCCGGTCACCTGGTGGCGTTGCACCCGTCGCTGGGCCTGCACTGCCTGCTGCGCGTGGACCGGCTGGCCGGGCTGCGCAACGGGGCTCAGCTCGCATCGCTGCCCAGGCCGGCCGCACGGGACGGCGCGCCGGCCTTCGCGGGCGAGCTCTACGACGACGGACAGGGCCGGACCTGGCAGGCGCTGCGCCTGGCGGCACTGGCGCGCGACGCGCACTTCCTGCACGTCGCCCAGCCGCTGCCGGGGCCGCAATGAGGCTGCGCCGGCTGCTGGATGCCCGTGCCCACGCCGTGCAGGCGGCCTGGGCCGCCTCCGGCGCCGTGCCGCCAGCACCGCCCTCGGACACCGCCATGGCGCCCACCGTGCCCATGCAGCGCTCAACGCGCAGCCGCACGGCGCGGCGGTTGCGCCGTGCGGCTGCGCAGCCCGCGGTGCGGCGCCAGCGGCTGCTGGCCGGCCTCATGGCGCTGGGCACCGCGTCGCTGGTGGCTGGCACGCTGCTGGCGGTGCAGCGCGCCGAGCGCGGCTCCTCCCAGGTGGCCGCCTGCGGCCAGGCGCTGATGCAGTCGCAGCGCCTGGCCAAGTCGGCCGCGCAGGCGCTGGCCGGGCAGCCCGCGGCCTTCGCCGAGGTGGAGGACAGCGCCGGCGTGCTCGCGCGCAACCTGCGCGGCCTGCGCGGCGCCACCGGCATGGCGCCCGCGCCGCGGGCGCTGCAGCCCAAGGTGGCGCAACTGCTGCTGCTGGCCGAGATCGCCGAAAAGAACGCCCGCACCGTGCTGTCCCAGCAGTCGCGGCTGATGCAGGCCGCGCAGGCGCTGCAGGTGCTCAACGGGCTCTCCGCCCAACTGCTTGCAGACGCCGAGGCCCTGGCCGTGCTGGAGCTGCAGCGCGAGGCCGTGCCCGCGCGGCTGGCCGCCATGGGGCGGCTTTCTCTGCTCACGCAGCGCATTCCGCGCAGCGCCATCGAATTCTTCACCGCCCACGACACCCGCCACGAGACGCTGCAGCGCCTTGGGCAGGACCTCGACGCCTTCCGCACCCTGGCCCACGGCCTGCTCGATGGCGACCCCATGCTGCGCCTGCCGCCCGCGCGTGAGGCCGCCGCGCGCGAGCAACTGCTGGCGCTGCTGGACGTGTTCGCCCGCACCCGGCGCGAGGCCGGCGTGATCCTGGAGCAGTTGCAGCCGCTGGCCGCCGCCAGCGCCGCGCACCAGGACATCGTGCTCGACAGCGAGCCGCTGCGCCGCGGCCTGGAAGACCTGCAGCACCGCCTGGAGCGCGAGGCCGGCTTCGGCGGCGCGGCCCTGGTGCTCATGGTGCTGGGGACGCTGGCCCTGTTGGGCGGCGGCGCGTCGCTGGTGCGGCTGTACGTGCGCGAGCAGGCCCAGCGCGCCGCGCTGGCCGAGGCGCGGCGGCGCGATGCCGAGCTGCGCCGCCAGGAGGAAGAGCGCCGCAACGAGGCCACGCAGGCCGCCATCCTGCGCCTGATGAACGAGCTGCAGGCCGTCTCCGGCGGCGACCTCACGCGCCAGGCCACGGTCAGCGAGGACGACCTCACCGGCTCCATCGCCGACGCCATCAACTTCACCGTCGAGGCGCTGCGCGAGCTCGTCTCCCAGGTGCAGGACACCGCCGCCAGCGTCAGCGCCACCATGGGCGACGTGCAGCGCACGGCCGCGGCGCAGCTTCAGGCCTCCACCGCGCTGCTGCGCGAGATACGCGACACCGGCGAATCGGTGCTGGCCATGGCCGGGCACATCCACGACGTCTCGGCCCAGGCCCAGCACACCGCCGAGGTGGCGCGCCACGCGCTGCAGGCCGCCGGCCGCGGGCAGGCCGCGGTGCAGGACAGCGTGCGCGGCATGCAGGCGCTGCGCCACCACGTCCAGGACGGCGCCCGGCGCCTGGAGCACCTGGCCGGGCGTTCGCAGGACATCGGCGAGATCACCGGCCTCGTCGCCGGCATCGCCGGGCAGGCCAAGGTCCTGGCGCTCAACGCCGCCATACGGGCCGCCGGCGCCGGCGCCGGCGAGGCCGGGCGCGGCTTGCCGGTGGTGGTGCAGGAGGTGCAGCACCTGGCCGAGCGCTCGGCCGACGCCTCACACCGCATTGCGGCGCTGGTGCACGGCCTGCAGGCCGACACCCGCGATGCCCTGGCCGCCATGCAATGCACCACGCAGGGCGTGGCGCAGGGCACGCAGTGCACCGACGCCGCCGGCGCCGCGTTGAGCGACATGGCGCGCGTTTCACGTGAGCTGTGCGCCCACATGGCGCGCATCTGCGAGCAGGCCCTGTCGCAGGCGCAGTCGGCCTCGGTGGTGGCCGCCAACATTCAGCACATTTTTGCCGTCACCGAAAAGGCCGAGGCCGGCACGCGCTCCACCGTGCAGCGCGTGCAGGACCTCGCCCGCAGCGCCGAAGCGCTGCGCCAATCGGTGGCCCGCTTCAAGCTTCGTTGATCCGATGGGCTCCCAAGTTTCCAACGCCTTCCTGTTGTCCGATTTCATGGTCCCGGCGCCGGCCGACGCGGCCGTCCCGCCGCTGGAGCTGGAGCCCCAGGCCAGCGTCGAGTCGCTGGCGCGCGTGCACGAGGAGCTGTCGCGGCTGCTCGAAGCCGTGCCGCGCACGCTGCAGCGGTTGCGCCGCGGCGCCGCGCCGGCCGAAGGCGACGCCGCCGCGGTGCAGCAGTTGGCCGTGCGCCAGTTGCGTCAGGCCGCGGGCGCGCTGCGCATCGCCGGCTTCGAGCAGACGGCGCGGCTGCCCCAGGCCGCCGCGGCGCTGCTGGAGCCGCCGGCCACGCGCGGCGAGCTGGCGGCGGAAAACCTGGTCGAGGCCGTGGAGCAGGGCTGCGCCGCGCTGCAGGCCTACCTGCGCCGCTGGCGCCTGGGCTCGCCGCTGTCGCCGCTGGCGCTGTTCCCGGCCTGGAGCCGGCTGTGCACGCTGGCCGGGGCCGAGCGCGTCCACCCGGCCGACCTCTGGCCCGTGCCCTGGCGCTGGCTGGCCCTGCCCGCCGACGAGCGGCTGCCGCCGCTGCAGCCCGCCGGGCCCGCCCGCACGGCCGCCGAGCAGTTGACGCTGGCGCTCATGCGCGATGCGCGCAGCCCCGCCGCGGCCCGGCTCAGCGACCTCTTCGCCGCGCTGGCGCGCGGTGCCGCCGACGGCCGCATGGCCACGCTGTGGGGCCTGGCCGCCGCGGTGTACGAGGGGCAGGCCAAGGGACTGCTGGTGCCGGACGTGCATCTCAAGCGCGTGTCCGCGCGGCTGCTGGCGCAAATCCGCCGCGGCCCCTTGGGCACGGTGGACGAGGCCACGCAGCGCCTGGCCCACGACCTGCTGTTCTTCTGTGCCCAGGCCGGCACGCAGGTCCAGGCCAGCAGCGCGCCGCGGCTGGCCGCCGTGCGCCATGCCTGGGAGCTGCAGCGCCACCCGGCGGTGGACATCGACCATGTGCTGCCGGCCGCGCCTGACGCGGCGCTGCTGGCGCACACGTTGCGCCAGGTCGCCACGGCGCAGGCCTTGTGGGACGGGGCCGCCGCCGGCACGCCGCATCCGGGCCTGTCCAACGTGTTCGCCCAACTGGCGCAGGCGATCAGACAACTGCTGCCCAAGGAGGAGCTGGCCGCGCAGGCGCTGGGGACGGCGCTGGAGCAGGCCGCGGCCGTGGGCACGCCCTGGACCGCGTTGGCCCTGGAAGTGGCGCAGGCGCTGCTGGCCCTGCAGATGCTGCTGCAGGAGTCCGACACCGAGCCGCCGGGGGCGCAATTGCAGCGCTTGGCCACGCGCGTGGCGCAGGTGCTGGCGGCCGACCCGCTGGACGTCTCGCTGGAACATCTGCCCGTGGAGCCTTGGCTGCTGGCGCTGTCGCAGCGCGGGGCCGAGCGCCAGGCGCTGGCCGCGCTTGGGCAGTCGCTGCGCACCGCCATCAACGAGGCCGGGCTGCAGATAGACGCCCTGGCGCAGACGGCCGACGAGAACACGCTGCGCGCCCTGCGCCAGCGGCTGCACAGGCTCGAAGGCGTGCTGGCCCAGCTTGGGCGCACGGCCCTGGCGCAGGGCATGCGCCAGTTGCGCGAGGCGCTGCCGGCGCAGGCCCGCGTGCTGGAGCCCGCCGCCGCCGCCGGCCTGGCGCAG
>NZ_JAXOJX010000099.1:0-22817 GCF_034427735.1 Azohydromonas lata | reverse complement strand
CGCTGGCGGCCCTATGCCCTGAGCGCGCTGGTGTGCGCGGCGGCGGCGGCCGTGGCCGCGCCGCTGCACGCGGTGTTCGAGCTGGCCAACATCGTGATGGTGTTCCTGCTGGCGGTGGTGGTGGTGGCCGTGCGCTGTGGGCGCGGGCCGGCGGTGCTGGCCGCGTTCTTGAGCGTGGGTGCGTTCGATTTCCTCTACGTTGAGCCGCGCTACTCGTTCAACGTTTCGGACGTGCAGTACCTCATGACCTTCGCGGTGATGCTGGTGGTGGCGCTGGTGATCGGCCAGCTCACGGCCGTGTTCAAGTGGCAGGCGCAGGTGGCCTCGCTGCGCGAGGAGCGCATGAGCGCCCTGTACGCCATGTCGCGCGACCTCTCCGGCGCCCTGGTGGCCGGGCAGATCGCCGAGATCGGCGCGCGCTTCCTGGCCTCGGAGTTCGAGGCGCGCGCGGCGCTGCTGGTGGCAGACCCGGACGGGCGCGTGGCCGAGCCGCTGCCGCTGCCCTCTTTGCCCGTAGGCGTGGACGCGGGCGTCGCGCAATGGGCCTACGACCACGGCGAGGCCGCCGGCCAGGGCACGGACACGCTGCCGGCCTCGCCGCTGCTGTACCTGCCGCTGAAGGCGGCCATGCGCACGCGCGGCGTGCTGGCCGTGGAGCCGCGCAATGCGGCGCGCCTGGCTGGCCCCGAACAGCGGCGGCTGCTGGACACCTGCGCCTCGCTGCTGGCCATCGCGCTGGAGCGCATCCACTACGTGGACGTGGCGCAGAACACCACAGTGCAGATGGAGTCCGAGCGGCTGCGCAATTCGCTGCTGGCGGCCATCTCGCATGACCTGCGCACGCCGCTGGCCGCGCTGGTGGGCATGGCCGACGCGCTGCTGCTGGGCCATGCCGGCGACGACGCCGCGCGCCAGGCACAGACGCTGGTCGCCATGCGCGAGGGCGCACTGCGCATGAATTCGCAGGTGAACAAGCTGCTGGACATGGCGCGGCTGCAGTCCGGCGCGGTGCAGCTCAACCGCCAGTGGTTGCCGCTGGAAGAGGCCGTGGGCAGCGCGCTGCGGGCCATGGGCGGCGTGCTGGAGCCGGGCCGCGTGCGCGTGCGGCTGGCCGACGAGCTGCCGCTGCTGCACGTGGACCCGGCCCTCTTCGAGCGCGTGCTGTGCAACCTGCTGGAAAACGCCGTGAAGTACACGCCCCCCGGCAGCCCCCTGGAGATCTCGGCCGAGGCGACGCCGCAGCACGTTCGGGTCTTCCTTGACGACCATGGGCCCGGCTTGCCCAGGCACCGGGAGGAAGCCGTGTTCCAGATGTTCGAGCGCGGCCGCAAGGAGAGCGCGACGCCGGGTGTGGGCCTGGGCCTGGCGATCTGCCGCGCCATCGTCCAGGCGCACGGCGGCTCCATACGCGGCCAGACCCGCGAGGACGGCGGCGCACGCTTCACCATCGAGCTGCCCCGGGGCGAGCCGCCGTCCATGGAGCTGTTGCCGGAGATTCAAGGCATGCAGGAGAGCCCATGAGCGAGCCCACGCCCCGGATACTGATCGTCGAGGACGAAGCCGAAATTCGCCGTTTCGTGGGCTTGGCGCTGGAGCGCGAAGGTTTCGACGCCTACCAGGCCGACACGCTGCAGCGTGGGCTGATCGAGGCCGCCACGCGGCGGCCGGACATGGTGGTGCTGGACCTGGGCCTGCCGGACGGGGACGGCGTGGACTTGATCCGGCAACTGCGCGGGTGGTCCGGTGTGCCGGTGCTGGTGTTGTCCGCGCGCACCGATGAAGCGGACAAGGTGCAGGCGCTGGATGCCGGCGCCGACGACTACCTGATCAAGCCCTTCGGCGTGGGCGAGCTGCTGGCCCGCGTGCGCGCCCACCTGCGGCGCCGGGCGGCGGCGCCGCGCGACGCCGGCACCACGGTGGAGTTCGGCAACGTGTCCATAGACCTGGCGCGCCGCGTCGTGCAGCGCGCGGGCGAGAGCCTGCACCTCACGCCCATCGAGTACCGGCTGCTCACGCATCTGGCCGCGCACCCGCACTGCGTGCTCACGCACCGGCAGCTGCTGCAGGCCGTATGGGGTCCAAGCCACGCGCGGGACACGCACTACCTGCGCGTGTTCATGGGCCAGCTGCGCAAGAAGGTCGAGCAGGACCCCGCCCAACCGCGGCACCTGCTGACCGAGACCGGCATTGGCTACCGCTTCACTCCCTGAACGCAGGCCCGGCGGCCGCCTCACCGCCCCGGCTGGAAGGCGATGAGGGCCATGCCGGCCAGCGCCACCGCCGCGCCGGCCACGTCCCAGGCCGTGGGCCGCACCTGGTCCACCGCCCACAGCCACGCCAGCGCCACGGCGATGTACACGCCGCCGTAGGCGGCATAGACGCGGCCGGCCGCCGTCTCGTGCAGCGTGAGCAGCCAGGCGAACAGCGCCAGGCTCAGGCCGGCGGGCAGCAGCAGCCACGCCGTGCGGCCCTGCTTGAGCCACAGCCAGGGCAGGTAGCAGCCCACGATCTCGGCCAGCGCCGTGGCGACGTACAGAAGAAACGTTTTCATGCGGCCATGATGGCTGCACTGCCGCCCCGCCCTGCCTCACGCCCTTTCAGCGCCGCACGATCACGGCGCAGAGGTTGCGCACGTGGCGCGGACCTGGGCGCAGGTCGGCGAGCGAGCGCAGCGCCAGCGGGCCGGCCGCGGCGTCCAGCGGCTGGCCGTCCTGCATGGCGATGACGATCACCTGCTCGCCTACCGTGGTGTTGAACAGCTCGCCCCAGGTGAAGACGGCGCGGTAGTTGTCGGTGGCAACGGCCTCCACCACGGCCACGTGCGCGCCGCGGTCGCGCGCGGCGTCCAGCCCGGCGCGGGTGAGCAGCTCGCGCAGCAGCACGCCGCCGTAGGCCAGGCGCCGCTCGTCGGCGGTGCCGCTGTTGCTGGTGACGCTGCTGGTGACGGATTGGCGCTGCGTCAGCGTGGCCTGCGGCAGCGCGGCCAGTGCGGCGGCGTCCAGCGCGAGCGTGGCGGGGCCCGCGCCCTGCACCGTCAGCAGCGTGCCGGCCGCGCGCGGCGAGGCGTCGCCGGGGCAGGCCTGGGCCAGCGCCAGGCCGGGGGCGGCGGCCGCGAGGGCCAACAGGGCAATCTTCTTGAGGGCGGACATGCGGTTCTCCGTGGCGCAACGGCCGCCATCATCGGCCAGCCGCCGCCCTCCCCGTCTGCGCCTCTCCCGCACCGATCTACAGCGTGTAGATCCCGCTGGCCTCGGGCTGGAACTCGATCGCCTCCACCCGCGCCGCCCCTTCCCAGCCGCCGGGCAGCCGCCAGCGCGCCACGTCGCCCACGCGCAGGCCCAGCACGCTCATGCCCACGGGCGAGAGCACGGAGACGAAGCCGCGCGCCGGCTCGGCGTCGGCCGGGTAGCACAGCGTCAGCGTGAGCGCCTGGCCGCTGTCCAGGTCGGCCAGGCGTATGCGCGAGTGCATGGTGACCACGTCGGCCGGCACCTCGCGCGAGGGCGTGAGCTCGGCCTCCTCCAGCACGGCGGCCATGGGGTGGGTGTCGAGGTGGATCAGGCGGCCCAGGCGGCGGTGGTCCAGCTCGGTCAGGGTGCGGTCTTCGGCGGTGAGGATGTTCATGGGTGCTCCCGTGGCGGGGCCGGACGCGCACGCATGGCGTGGCGGCGTCCTGGCCGGTGCGCTGTGTGCGGGGGGCCCGCCGGTCGGCGTTGCGCGGATGAAGGAGAGGCTTGGGACCGGCGGGCTCAACGGGGTGCGGCCGGCTGGCGGCCCGCTGCCGTTGGGCGGCAGCGCACAAGCGCACCGCCGCCGGGCAGCGGTGTGAGCGTCTTGCGGGTGGAGGGCCGAACATCCATGGGCAGCGAGCTTAGGCAAGAGGTCAATCCGCAGGCAAGTGAGGGTGCATTGGGCGTGAGCCTTGGGCCTTGCTGTTGCGCCCGCTGCGGTGTCGGCGCGGCCCGTAACCCACAGGCCTTGCCCAGGTCAACCCAGGCGCACACCGGGTCGGCCGCCTGGGGCCATTGCCGCCCAGGGCTGCCGGCACGCGCGGCGCGGCCGACAATCGCCATCCCCCAAGCCCCTGCGCCGGCCCTGGGCGCAACGGTTGCTTCGGCAACCGGCATCGCCGCTGGCCGCCTCTCCCTTGCTTTCATGACCTGTGCCGTATCCACGCGGCCCGCGCCTTTGGCCGCGGGCCTGTTCACCCAGCCACGCGCCGTGTTCCTGCTGGCCCTGCTGTGCTGCCTGCTTTGGGGCAGCGCCTACCCGGCGATCAAGAGCGGCTATGCCCTCTTCCACATCGCCGCGGGCGACCTGCCCTCGAAATTCGTGTTCGCCGGCTGGCGCTTCCTGCTCGCGGGCGTGGCGCTGCTGGCGCTGGCCGCCTGCCTGCGCAAGGACGTGCTGGGCCCCGTGCGCCGTGACGCCGGTGCGCTCGCGGCCCTGGGCTTCGCGCAGACCACGGTGCAGTACGTCTTTTTCTACATCGGCCTGGCCTACACCACGGGGGTGAAAGGTTCCATCCTCAACGCCACGGGCGTGTTCTTCAGCGTGCTGCTGGCGCATTTCATCTACCACAACGATCGCCTCACCGGCCGCAAGCTGCTGGGCTGCGTGGCCGGCTTGGCGGGCGTGATGGCGGTGAACTTCAAGCCCGGCGCGCTGGACTTCGAGTTCACGCTGGCCGGCGAAGGCTGCATCGTCATCGCCGCCTTCGTCCTCTCGGCCGCCTCCATCTACGGCAAGCGGCTGTCGCAACGCATGGACGCCATGGTCATGACGGGCTGGCAGCTCGCCATGGGTGGCGCGCTGTTGCTGCTTCCCGGCTACGGCCTGGGTGGCGGGATCAGCGGCTTCACGCCCGCCTCCACCGCGCTGCTGCTGTACCTGGCGCTGCTGTCCTCGGTGGCGTTCGCGCTGTGGAGCCTGCTGCTCAAGCACAACCGGGTCAGCCTGGTCACGGCCTTCACCTTCCTGATCCCGGTGTTCGGCGCGCTGCTGTCGGCGCTGTTCCTGGACGAAAGCATCCTGGAATGGAAAAACGCCCTGGCGCTGCTGCTGGTGTGCCAGGGCATTCGCCTCGTGACGCGCGAGGAGTCGGCGCCCGCCCGCGCGGCGCGCCGCCCCGCCGCATAAGCGGACGGCGGGCGCGCCTGCCGTCCGGTGTTCAGTACCGGTAGCGCGCCCCCACGAAGAAGCTGCGCGGTGCGCCGGGGGCGACGAACACCGCCTCGCGCTCTGCGGACAGGTCGGGGTTGTGGCCCGCGGCGTCGAACACCGTGCCGGCCAGCGCGGCGAAGTTTTCGTAGCGGCGGTCGAACACGTTGTTGACCTTGGCCCACAACTCCCAGCCGCGCTGCTGCGGCAGCGCCTCGGGGCGCCAGCTCGCGCGCAGGTTGACCACGGCGTGGCCGGGCAGGCCCACATCCACGCGCTCGCCGCCGTCCTCTATGCGCCCGTCCTCGTTGCCGGCGGTCACGCGGCCGGAGACGGCCTGCACGTCGCCGCCCACGCTCCAGCCCGGGGCCAGGCGCCAGTCCGCGCCCAACTTGAGCGTGTGCCGCGGCAGCCCTGCTATGCGCGTGCCCGGCGTGATCTCGACATTGCGGTCGCCCTGGCGTAGCACGCCGGTGGCTTCGTAGGTGGCCTGCAGCCAGCTGTAGCCCACGCTCCAGGAGACGGCGCCGCTGCGGCCCTGCAGGTCCAGGTCCACGCCCTGGTGGCGAGTCTTGTCGAAGTTCTGGAAGAAGCCTTGCTGGCCGGTGGTGCTGACGCTTCTGAAAAGGATGTCGTTGTGGTTGACCGTGCGGTAGGCCGAGACGCCGAGCTGCACCGTGCGCGTAAGCGGCCAGCGCATGCCTACCTCGGCCGTGCGCGAGATGACCTGCTTGAGGTAAGGGTCGGACTGCAGCCCTGCGGGCAGCCGGCAGGGCTCGTTGGGGTCGGCACAGCCCAGCTCGATAACGGTGGGCACGCGGTTGTTGCGCGCGAGGTTGGCGAACAGCGTGGGCCCCGACTCCAGCCGGTGCGTTGCGCCCAGCGCAGGGTTGAGGCTGTTGTAGTGGAACTTCTCGTTGGGACGCTCGGTGACGTCGCCCGTGTCGTCGTCGCGGCTGGTGAGCTGGTTGCTCACGCGGGCGTGGTTGTAGCGCAGCGTGCCCGTGACGTGGGTGCGCGGTGCCACCTGCCAAGTGTCGGAGCCGTAAAGGCCGAAGGCCAGCGAGCGGCCGGCCACGCGCGCGCTCAACTCGGCCTCCTCGTCGCCAGCGACCACGCCGCGGTCGGCGGTGAAGCTGGCCTCCTGCTCCGTCTGGTTGTAGCGGATGCGGCTGGCGTCCACCGTGGTGCCGAGCAGCCACTGGTGCGGCCCGCTTTGGCCGGAGAGGTTCAGCGCCGCGCCCACGCCGTTCTGGCGCGTGTGCGTGGCGTTGAGCGAAGCCTGGGCGTCGGCGTCCGCGTCATCGGCCACGTCGCCGTTGGTGGTGTCGCGCCGCGTGTGGCGCACGTAGGCCAGCGCGGCCAGCTCGGTGGTGGCGTCGAGCTGGTGGCGCAGGTTGAGGCTGGCCTGTGCCAACCGGTTGTTGGTGCGGTCCGGGTGGGTGTAGATGGCCTCGCGCCGCGCCGCGTAGAGGTCGGGGGTGCGGGTGCCTTCGTCGTCCAGCGTGTAGGCCGGCACCAGGCCGTTGCCCACCAGGCGGCTGCGGCCGAGCTGCAGCGTGGCATCCCACTCCGTGTCGCCGTCGCGGTGGCCGACCTTGGCCAGCAGGTTGCCCAAGCGGCCGGCGGAGAAGTCGCGCCAGCCGTTCTCGTCGAAGACAGTGCCGGCGACGAAGGTGTGCCAGCCCTCGTCGTTGCTCATGCCCCAGCTCAGGTCCGCGCGCTTGCGGCCGAAGCTGCCGAAAGACACCTCGCCGCGCAGGCCCGGCGCGGTCAGGCCGGTGTGCGTGGTCAGCGACAGCGCGCCGCCCAAGGTGTTGAGGCCGAAGGCGGGGTTGGCGCCGGGTACCAGGGTGAGGCTGTTGACGGCGAACTCGGGGATCAAGTCCCAATTCACGACGTCGCCGAAGGGTTCGTTGACGCGCACGCCGTCCACGTACACCGACAGCCCCTGCGCCGCACCCAGCAGCGGCGAGGCGCGGAAGCCTCGGTAGGTCAGATCGCCTTGGAAGGGGCTGCCCTGGACGTCGTTGACCTGCACGCCGGGCAGGCGGCGGTTCATGTAGTCCATGAGGTTGTCGGCCTGCGCCTCGTCCAGCCGCTCGCGGCGCACGCTTTGCGTGGCGTAGGGGAGCTGGTTGCGGTCCACGCCCTGCCCGGGCAGCGGAGAGGTGCCGATGATTTCCACCTTCGCGGCCGGTTCGGCCGACTGGGCATGAACAGCGGGTGCGGCGCCCGCCAGGGCCAGCGCGGGCAGCACCGCGCGCTTCAAGAGGTCCACCAGCGGCGATAGTCGCGGCTGGCGATTGAAAACTCGCCTGGTCAAATTGTCCCCTCGTCGTTTTGAACGCTTATGCAGGCACTGTATGCACACCCGGAGGCGCTGCCGCCGGGAGAAATTCCCGATCTGAAGTCGGCCGCCGCGCCGCTGCCCATGGACTTGCCGCGCCTGGTGATGCGCCGCGCGCTGGCCGTGGCGCTGGGCGCCTTGCTGCTGTCGCTGGTGCTGGGCCTGCTGCGCGCGCGGGAGGACACGCGGCGCGAGATGGAGGGCTCCTTGTCGCTGGTGCAAGTGGCCGCCACGCTGGCGGGCATCGCGGCGCAGGACGACGCCACGGCCCTGGCCGCCCTGCGCGCGCTGCCGGGCCTGCGCCACGTGCGGCTGGTGGTGCAGGACGCCGCCGGCCGCCCCCTGCCCGGCCTGGACGGGCTGGAATCGCCGTCGGCCGGCTGGCTGGAAGGCATTGCCGGACTGCTGGGCCTGGAGGCCGCCGAGGCCACCGTGAGCTGGCGCGTGCCGCGGCCCGGCGGCAGCCACTGGACGGTGCGGTTGAGCGCCTGGCCCGACAGCGAGCTGCGCGAGGCGCTGGGCACCCTGGGGGGGAGCTTCGCGCTGCTGAGCCTGTGCTGCGCGCTGATGCTGGTGGTGATGCGCTGGAACGTGCGCCGCGCCTTTGGACCGCTGCAGTCGCTGCTGGCGGCCATTGCGGGCGTGCAGCGGCAGGACGTGGCCGGGGTGCGCGCCTTGTCGCCCATGCCCATACGCGAGCTGGAGGCGATCTCGCGCGCCCTGAAGCAGCTCGTGGCGGCGCAGGAGCAGTCTGAGGGCGCGCGGCGCGTGCTGGCGTTGCGGGTGCTGAGCCTGCGCGAGGACGAACGCCAGCGCCTGGCGCGCGATCTGCACGACGAGTTCGGCCAGCGCCTGACCGCGCTGCGCGTGGACGCGTCGTGGCTCACGCGGCGCCTAAGCGAGCTGCCCGCGCTGCAGTCCGTGGCCGCGGGCATGGGCGAGCAGGTGGCGCGGGTGCAGGACGACGTGAGGAAGCTGCTGGCGCGGCTGCGCCCGCAGGCCGTGGCCGCCGCCGGGCTGGACGGCGAGGCCGACGCGCCGCCCACGCTGGGCCGGCTGCGCCAGTTGCTGCAGGAGCTGTTGGACGGCTGGTGCGCCTCGCCCGCGGGCGAGAGCCGCCGCTACGAGCTGGCGCTGGACGGCGCGGTGGACGAGCTGCCGCTGCCGCCGGACCTGGTGATGGGCCTCTACCGCATCAGCCAGGAGGCGCTGACCAACGTGGCGCGCCATGCCGGCGCGACGCGGGTGCAGCTGGCGCTGTGCGTCACGGGCGGCGCCGGCATGGGCGAGCCGCTGCGCGTGGACTGGAGCGTGGAGGACGACGGCCGCGGCCTGGACGATTTACAGGCCGCGCTGCAGCGCGGCAGCGGGCTGGCGGGCATCAAGGAACGGGTGTGGGCGCTGGGCGGGGAGCTGGAGGCGGGCGCTGCGGCCCAGGGCGAAGCGGCTGGCACCGGGCCGGGCCTGCGGTTGCAGGCGCGCTTTGCGATCGAGAACGTTGCCGCCGAGGTGCAGCCGTGAGCGCGGGTGCCTTGCGCATTGGCCTGGTGGACGACCACGCCGTGGTGCGGGCCGGCTACCGGCGACTGCTAGAGCTGGAGGGCATGGCCGTGGCGGCCGAGTTTGCGGATGCGGACAGCGCCTATGCCGCGCTGTCGGCGGGCAAGGACTGCCCGGTGGATTTGCTGATCCTGGATTTGTCCCTGCCCGGCCGCAGCGGGCTGGAGCTGTTGAGGCGGCTGGCGGTGCGCCGGCCGGACTTGAAAGTGCTGGTGTTCACCATGCACGACAGCGCGGCCATGGTGTCGCAGTGCCTGCGCGCAGGCGCGGCCGGTTTCGTCACCAAGAGCAGCGCGCCGGAGGAGCTCATAGACGCCGTGCACCGCGCCTGGCGCGGCGAGCGCCCGCTGTCGGCGGACGTGGCGGGTTTCGTTGAATCGGGAAACGCCGTCGCGCCGCATTTGCAGCTTTCCACGCGGGAATTTGACGTCTTGCAGGCTTTATTGCGCGGCGACAGCGTGGATGAAATATCCCGGCAATTGAGGGTGAGCCCCAAGACCGTGGCCAATTATCAGACCCTGATCAGGCAGAAATTGAGGGTGGGGAATGCGGTGGAATTGCTCAAATATGCCAGGGAAAACGGGCTGATCGAGTGACGGGTGTGCGGCGTGCGTTACTTCACCACTCCGCTCGGGCAAACCACCTCCCCCGTCGCCTTGCGCGTGAAGCAAAGCCCGCTGGGTTTGTCTGACGTCGGTTTCTTGAATTGCGGTTGGGACGCCTTGTATTTGGCGTCTTCGTCTTGAGTATGTTTGTCAAATGCCTTGTCGGCTTCCTTGACTCTTTGTTGGCAATCGCTCCGTGCGTCCGTCGTCGGAAATTTATTGCAATCACCGGAATGCCGCTCCATGGATTTTAAAGCTTCAGGATAGGCCTGGGCGGAAAGAAGCGGCGCGGCGGTGGCCAAACAGGCCAGGATGTTTTTGATATTTTTCATAAGTCATTCAACGGAATTTCTAAAAATCCTCGGCAGTTTACGCTGCGGCCGGTGTTCCCTGATGGAAGAAAAGCTGCCATTGCGAGCCGGTTTTCAACCAGATGGAAGACCGCAACGCCGCTTGCGTCGAGGTGCCATCGGCCGATTGATGCACCGAGCGGTAAGTCAGCAGCGCGCAGTTTTCCGCCAGCCAATGTGCTGCATAGTCTGCGGCCTCCAGCGCCGTAGGGCCGGGCAGCGTGGACAGGTAGTTGATCACCGTGTTGCGGGAATATCGCTGGCCTGAGCGGCCAATTTCATGGAAGCCGGGGTGCAGCAATTGCTCCAGGCGCTCGCGCGGGCAATCGACGCCCGGGTGGTGAAGCTCGGCTTCCAGCGCGCGGAGTTCTTCGGTCAGTTCGGGAGCGTCGGGCATTTCGATCACATTCAAAAGTTTGCCGAGTGAAGACAGGCGGCCATCAGGTCGTCGAAATTGGCAGGATTGCCTTTCCTTCCGGAAATAAAACTCCGCGGCTCAGCCGGCCCATGCTTGTAGCCGGCACTTCATGAGGCTTGCTTGACGTTGCTCATGCCGTGTAGGGCCGGCAAGTACGGCGGCTCGACGGGGAGCGCGTCGCGGCGCGCCGCCTGCGTCAAGCCGTCGTAGCCCCAATCCCCCGCGGGCAACTCGCGCAGCGCGACGTACACAGGCGAGGCCAGCGGCCCAAGCACGTCGGCCAGCAGCGCATGCGCGGCGCGAATGAAGGCCGACTTCTCGGCCTCGCTGTTGGTGCCGGCGGTGATGAGCGCGTCCAGTTGCGCCAGCGGCCGGCCCCCGACCGCCAGCGCCGCGCCGCCCACGGACCACTGCGCGGCGCCGTGGTGCTCCACGGCGACCACCGTGAGGTCGGCGCGCTTGCCCAGCACGCCGGCCATCAGCGCCGTGGCGCGCTGCTGCAAGGCGGCCACTTGGGCCGGTGACGGGGTTGAACCAGCGATATGGATGCGCACGAGGGGCATGGCGAACTCCTGCCTGGGAAAGGCCTGGGAATGAAAGACGAGTTCCCATGCTCCCAGGAAGCCGTCGCGGCTACTATCTCCGATCGCGCCAACTGAAAGTTTCCCCAGGGAGAACATCTGACATGGACAAGAGCCTGCTGGAGCAAATGGAGGACATGGCCGTCTTCACCATGGTGGTGGAGCAAGGCAGTTTTTCCGGCGCCGGCCGGCGGCTGGGCTTGGTGAAGTCGGCGGTGAGCAAGCGCGTGGACCGGCTGGAGCGGGGCTTGGGCGTGAAGCTGCTGCAACGCAGCACGCGGGCGCTGTCCATGACGGAGGCGGGCCAGGCGCTGCACGCGCGCACGCGGCAGTCCATGGGCCTGCTGGAAGAGGCGCGCAGCGAACTGGCGCAGCTGCACCAGGCGCCGCGCGGGTTGCTGCGGGTGACGGCGTCGGTGGCCTTTGGACGGCTGTGCGTGGCGCCGGCGCTGCCGGACTTCCTGGCCGCCTATCCCGAGGTGCGCGTGCAGCTCGCGCTGCTGGACCGCATGGTGGACCTGGCCGAGGAGGGCTACGACCTCGCGCTGCGCCTGACGCGCACGCCGCCGGACGCGGTGGTGGCACGAGCGCTCATGCCCATCCGCTACGTGGTCTGTGCCGCGCCCGCCTACCTGGCGGGCCGCACGGTGGCGCAGCCGCGCGACCTGGCGGCGCTGAACTGCCTCTTCTACGGCTACCAGGCGCAGACCGACGACTGGGCCTTCACCCGCGGTGCCGAACGGGAAACGGTGAAGGTGCGGGGCAACGTGATCGTCAACAGCAGCGAGGTGGTGCGCGACCTGGTGCTGGCCGGTGTCGGCGTGGGCCTGGTGGCCCGCTATGCGGTGGAGGCCGAGCTGCGCGACGGCCGCCTGGTGTCCGTGCTGCCGGACTGGACGGCGGCTGGCGCCTTCGGCCCAAGCGCCTGGGCGATGTGGCTGCCGCAGCCGCACCTGCCGCCCAAGATCAGGGCCTTCGTGGACTTTCTGGCGGCGCGGCTCGACGTGGCGCAGGCGCGGGAGGCCGATGCGGTTCAGCACCGCGGTTTATCGGCCCTGGGAATCTCGGTGGACAGCGCCGGGTGACGGGCGGCCGCTGCTTTTACGACGCCGGCTGCCGGAGCCCGCACGCCCAATCACCGCTCAAGCCACCACGTTCCGAATGAACTTCGTGACGCCCGCGAAGACGTTGCGGTACGCATAGGGCTGCGCACTGCTGTAGATGACGTAGTCGCCGGCCTTGACCGTCACCGGCCCTTCCTGCAGCTCGATCAGCAGGCACCCCTGCGTCACCACCACCATCTCATGCCAGCCCATGGGGTCGGGCTGGGCTTCGTAGCGATCGCCCTCGCCCAGGGACCAGGCCCAGAGCTGCGCCTCCCGCTGCGCCGGCACGCTGCCCAGCAGCACGGCCTGGCTCTCGCACGCCTGGCCACGCCACGCCACCGCATCGATGCGCTTGCTCTGCGCGTTGGGGTCGCTGACCAGTGCGACGAAGCTGGCGCCCAGCGCCTCGGCCAGCCGGTCCAGGCTGGAGAGGCTGATGTTGGTGTCCCCACCCTCCAGGTTGACGATCATGCGCCGGCTGATCCCAGACGCCTGCGCCAGCGCGGTCTGGCTCATGCCCGTCTGGTGGCGCAGGCGGCGCAGGTTTTCACTCACGAAAGCCAGGACATCGGAGCGCGATTCAGGGCTGCGCACTTTATTGCTCATATGATACTGCGCAGTATGCTGCACACCACTTTGTTTCCCAGGAGTATGGCGCCGCGCCTGAGCCGCCAGGAGCTCGTTCTCATCGGCATCACGATGCTTTGGGGCACGACCTTTCTGATCGTGCACGAGGCCATGCGCCACAGCGGCCCGCTGTTCTTCGTTGGGCTGCGTTTCCTGACCGCGGGGCTGCTCAGCGCCCTGGTGTTCCGGCGGGCCCTGGCGGGCCTGCGCTGGCGCGAGCTGCGCGCGGGCATGGTCATAGGCGCGGCCATCTTTCTCGGCTACGGCCTGCAGACCGCGGGGCTGCAGACCATCAGCAGCAGCAAGTCGGCCTTCATCACCGCGCTGTACGTGCCCCTGGTGCCGCTGCTGCAGTGGGTCTTCATGCGCAAGGCGCCGCAGGCCATGAGCTGGGTGGGCATCACGCTGGCGTTTGCCGGCCTGGTGTTGCTGGCGGGTCCGGAGTCCGGCGGCCTGGGGCTGGGTCTGGGCGAGTTGCTGACGCTGCTGAGCGCCGTGGCCATCGCGGCGGAGATCATCCTCATCAGCCGCTACGCCGGCCGCGTGGACCTGCGCCGCGTCACGGCCGTGCAACTGCTCTCGGCCGGCTTGCTGTCGCTGCTGGCCATGCCCCTGGCCGGGGAGGCCGTGCCGGCGTTCTCGTGGGTCTGGCTGGCCGGTGCGGTGGGCCTGGGCGCGGCCAGTGCGTTGATCCAGCTCGCCATGAATTGGGCGCAGCAGTCGGTGTCGCCCACGCGCGCGACCATCATCTACGCCGGCGAGCCCGTGTGGGGCGGCGTGGTTGGGCGCCTGGCCGGCGACCGCCTGCCCGCCGCGGCGCTGCTCGGTGCCGCGCTCATCCTCACGGGCCTGGTCGTCAGCGAGTTGAAGCCTTCATCGTGGAAGCGCAGGCGCGAGCCCTGCGCCGCCGGCCAGGCGAAGTAGCCTGCGTCCCGTGCATGTTCTGGAGCCGCCGCCATGACCAAGCCTGATTCGCCCGCCTCCACCGTGGACCTCCCCGCGCTGCGCACCTGGATAGGCCGCGAGCACCTGGACGAGGACGAGCTGTCCGTGCGCCACGCCCGCCTCATGGCCGCCACGCTTGGGCTGGCGCAGCACGCCTTCAACGCCGGCACGCCGCTGCCGCCGCTGTGGCACTGGATTTACTTTCTGGAGGCGCTGCCGCCCGCGGAGCTGGGCCGCGACGGCCACCCGGCGCGCGGCGGCTTCCTGCCCCCCGTGCCGCTGCCCAACCGCATGTGGGCCGGCGGCGAGCTGGAGTTCCACCGGCCGCTGCACTTGGGCGCGAAGGTGCGCAAGCGCTCCACGGTGCGCTCCATCGAGCACAAGCGCGGGCGCAGCGGCGAGCTGGTCTTCGTCGCCGTGCGCCACGAGCTGCTGGACGGCGAGCACGTGGCCATCACGGAGACGCACGACATCGTCTACAAGCATCCCACCCCGGCGGACGCGCGGCCAGCGGACGCCCCCGCGCTGCCCGCGGCCACGCACACGCAAGTGCTGGAGCCCACGTCCACGCTGCTCTTCCGCTACTCGGCGCTGACCTTCAACGGCCACCGCATCCACTACGACGCCGACTACTGCCGCGAGGTGGAGGGCTACGAGCACCTCGTGGTGCACGGCCCGCTGCAGGCCACGCTGCTGGCCGGCCTGGCGCGGCGCCTGGCCGGCGGGCCGCTGCGGCGTTTCCGCTACCGCGGCCTGCGCCCGGCGCTGCTGGGCGCGCCGCTGACGCTCAACGCCGCGCCGGCCGGCGACGGGTTCACGCTCTGGACGGCGCTGGCCGATGGCAGCGTGTCCATGCTGGCGCAGGCGGGGGTGTGAAGCCGCGCGCGGCCGGCCTGCCGGGCCGAAGGCCTCAAATCAACCCCCGCAGCGTCTGCGCCGTCTCCAGCAGCGCTGGCAGCAGTTTCGAGTGGATCTGCGCGTCGTCCCAGAACTGCGCCTGCAGCGTCATGCCGACGCAGGCCTTGGTTTCGCCGCGCCTGTCCTTGAGCGGCACGGCCACGCCCACCAGGCCCGGGTCCAGCGCGCCGCGGGAAATCCAGCCGTCCTGCGCCCGCGCGGCGCGCACCTGCGCCAGGAACACCTCCGGCGCCGTCACCGTGCCGGCGCTGAAGCCGGCCAGGCCGTAAGCCGCGATCCAGGCCTGCAGGGCCTCGTCCGGCAGTGCCGCCAGCAGCACCGTGCCCGGCGCCACCACGTGCGCCGGCACCCGCGCGCCGGCGTGAAAGCCGATCGACACCACCCGCGGGCTGTTGCTGCGCGCGACATAGACCACCTCGTGCCCGTCCAGCACGCTCACGTTCACCGTCTCGCCCGTGGCCATGGACAGCCGCTGTATGAAGGGCATCACCAGGCGCGGCAGCCGCGCGGCGTCCAGGTAGCTCTGGCCCAGGCGCAGCACGCGCGGCGCCAGCCAGAAGCGTTTCCCGTCGGTCTCCGCGTAGCCGAAGTGGCACAGGCTCAGCAGGTAGCGGCGCGCCGCCGTGCGCGGAATGCCCGTGCGCATGGACACCTCCGCCGCCGTCATGCGCGGGTGCTCGTCGTCAAAGCTCTCGATCACCGCCAGCCCCCGGCCCAGGCCGGCGATCAGGTCGGCCGGGTCTATGGGAAAGCGGCTCGGGGTGGCGGTGGCACCGGGGGCGGCATCGTGCTTGGGGTCAGGCATCAGTGAAAACCATGGATTCGTCCGTGAACCGGACAATGGTGTCCGATTGTCGGACATCTCACGCCAGGCGCCGCTGAAAATCAGGCTTGGCTGCACCTACAGTGCTTCCCGTTGCGCCGCCCCGGCGCGCCACAGGCAGTTTTCCTTCCATGCAGATTTCCGGTTCCACGCGCGTGTTCATGGTGCTGGGCGACCCCGTGTCGCAGGTGCAGGCACCGCGCCTGTTCAACGCGCTGTTCGAGCGCCACGGGCTGGACGCCGTGCTGGTGCCCGCCCATGTGCAGCTGGAGGACAGCGCGCCCTTTGCGCGCGGCGTGCTGTCGGCGCGCAACGTGGACGGGCTGTGGCTGACCATCCCGCACAAGCCCGCGCTGTTGCCGCTGCTCTCGCGCTGCGACCGCGACGGCCGCCTCGCGCAGGCCGTCAACGCCGTGCGCCGCAGCGAGGACGGCAGCCTGGAAGGCGCCCTCTTCGACGGCCGCGGGTTCACCAAGGCGCTGGCCCACTTCGGCTTTGACGCCCGTGGGCGCCGCGCGCTGCTGGTGGGCGCCGGCGGCGCGGGTGCGGCCATCGCCGCCGCGCTGCTGGACACCGGGCTGCACACCCTGGCGCTGCACGACCTGGGCGATCGCGCCCAGGTGCTGGCGCAGCGGCTGCAGCCGCATGCGGGGGCCACGGCGGTGGTCGCCGCGGGCAACGACCCCGCGGGCTACGACCTCGTCATCCACGCCACCCCGCTGGGCCTGCGGCCCACCGACCCGCTGCCCTTTGACGTGCAGCGGCTGCGCGCCGATGCGCTGGTGGTGGACATCCTCATGAAGCCCTGCGACACGCCGCTCATGGCCGCCTGCCGCACGCGCGGCGTGCGCGTGGAGCCGGGTTTCGAGATGCTGGTGCAGCAGGTGCCCGACTACCTGAGTTTCTTCGGCATGCATGCCGCCGCCCAGGCGGTGCAGGCCGATCTTTCCGGCGTGCGCGCCCTGATGCACGCGGGCTGAAACCGGCTCGCGTTTTTGACCAAAACCCACCAAGACCCACGAGGAGACGACCCATGACCCCCTTCATCACCCCGCGCCGCACCCTGCTGGCCGCCGCCCTGGCCGCCGCCGCGCTGCTGGGCGTCCCGGCCCTGGCCGCCGACATCCAGGTGCGGACCATCAAGTTCCCCGCGGCCAGCAACAAGGGCCATCCGCAGGTCATGGGCGTCGAGAAGTTCGCCGAGCTGGTCGCGCAGAAGAGCGGCGGCAAGTTGACGGTGAAACCTTTCCCGGGCGGCGCGCTGGGCCCGGACGCGCAGGTGGTGTCGGCCATGCAGGGCGGCACGGTGGAGATGAACGTCATGAACGCCAGCCTGCTGGCGGGCAACGTCAAGGAAATGGCGGTCTTCGACTATCCCTTCCTGTTCGGCAACGTGAAGGAGGCCGACGCCGTGGCCGACGGCCCCGTGGGCCGCAAGCTGCTGGACAAGCTGCAGGAGCGCGGCCTGGTGGGCCTGGCCTACTGGGACCTGGGCTTCCGCCAGATGCACACCGTCAAGAAGCCCATCCAGAAGGCCGACGACCTCAAGGGCATGAAGATGCGCGTCATCCCCACGGCGCAGTACGTGGACTTCATGAACGCCATAGGCGCCGTGGCCACGCCCATGCCCTACACCGAGACCTACACCGCGCTGGAGCAAGGGGCCATCGACGGCATGACCAACCCGCTGCTCAACATCGTCAACGAGAAGTTCTACGAGGTCACCAAGCACCTCACGCTCACGAACCACATGTACACGCCGCAGGCCGTCATCGTGAGCAAGAAGTTCTGGGACAAGCTCTCCGCCGACGAGAAGAAGATCCTGCAGGACGCCGCCAACGAGACCACCGTCTACCAGCGCAAGGTCGCCCGCGAGGAGGCCGCCAAGGCGCTGGAAGAGCTCAAGAAGCGCGGCATGCAGGTGCACGAGCTGCCCGCCACCGAGATCGCCAAGCTGCGCGAGCGCGCCAAGCCGGCCATGGACAAGCTCTCGGCCCAAGTGGGCGAAGGGCTGGTCAAGGAGGTGGTGGCCGAGGTCGAGAAGGTGCGCGCGGCCGGCAAGTAAGCCCGCTGGCGGCCTGCCCGCCGCGGGGAGCGGCGTCGGCCCAAGGGCAGAATCCCGGGTTTGACGCGCTCCTCCACTGCCACGGAAGTCTTTGAAATGTCCGCAAGCCTGACCGACCGCGAAGCCATAGGCGCCGCGCCCAATCCGCTGGGCCTGGACGGCATCGAGTTCATCGAGTTCGCCACCTCCCGGCCCCAGGCCTTCGGCCAGGTGCTGGAAATGATGGGCTTCAAGCCCGTGGCGCGGCACCGCTCGCGCGAAGTGCTGCTCTACCGCCAGGGCGGCATGAACCTCATCGTCAACGCCCATGGCGCCGGGCTGGGCGCGGCCGCGCCCTTGGGCGAGACGCCGGTGATCACGGCCGTGGCGCTGCGCGTGCGCGACGCCGCCGCCGCCTACCGCCGCGCCCTGGAGCGCGGCGCCTGGGGCGTGCCGCCGCGCGTGGAGGTGATGGAGCTCTACATCCCGGCCATCCACGGCGCGGGTACCAGCCGCATCTACTTCGTGGACCGCTGGCGCGAGTTCTCCATCTACGACGTGGACTTCACGCCCATCCCCGGCGCCGAGCAGCGCCCGCCGGCCGTGGCGGGGCTGCACGGCTTCGGCATCGTCCAGTACATCGGCCTGGGCCGCACCGAGGACTGGACGGCCTTCTACGCCGAGCTGCTGGGCTTCAGCGCGCTGCCGGACGAGGAGCGCTTCGGCATCCTGCCCACCGGGCGCGTGCTGCGCAGCCCGGACGGGTCCTTCTACCTGCAGCTCATCGAGCCGCAGTTCGATGCACTGGAAATCGACCAGGACGAGACGCTGCACCGCGTCGCCCTGGGCACGCCGGACGTGCTGGCGGCCGTGCGCGAGCTGCGCGCGCGGGGCATGGAGTTCGTCGAGGCCGCCGCCGTGCACACCGAGGCGCGCGGCGCACTCACCAAGCCCCTGTTGGGCGGCGTGAGCTTTGAATTGGTGCAGCACGGCGCGGCGTCGGCTTGAGCGCGGAGCCGGCCACCATGAACGACAACATCGCCGACTTCGGCCTGGACACGGCCACGCTGGCCGGACCGCTGGAGCACCGCTTGGGCGCGCTGCGCGAGGCGGGCTTTTCTCAAGTGCTGCTGCAGGCGCGCGACCTGGCGGCGCACGCGGGCGGCTTCGACGCCGCCGTGGCCGCCGTCAAGGCCAGCGGGCTGCGCGTGGCGGCGCTGCAGTCGCTGCGCGACTTCGAGGGCCTGCAGGGCCCCCTGCACGACTACAAGGTGGACGTCGCCAAGGCCATGCTGGAGACCTGCCGCGCGCTGGGCTGCCGGCTGCTGGTGGTGACCTCCTCCACCGCCGCGGCGCAGCCCGGCGGCGACGTGGACGCCATGGCGCGCGACCTGCGCAAGCTGGCCATGCTGGCCGTGCCCATGGGCGTGCGCATCGCCTACAAGGCCGTGGCCGCGGGGCGGCACGTCAACGACTTCGCCATCGCCTGGGACGTGGTCAGCCGCGCCGACTGCCCCAACCTGGGCTTGGGCCTGGATGCCTGCCACGCCCTGGGCGCCTGCACGCCGCTGGACACGCTGGACGACATCGACCCCGAAAAGCTGTTTCTCGTGCAACTGGCCGACGCGCTGAGCGAGGCGCCCGCGGGCGGCGGCCATGCGCTGGAGGTCTTCCCCGGCGAAGGCATGCTGTCCGCCCGCCTGGCTGAATTGGTCGTGCGGCTGGACCGCCTGGGCTACCGCGGCGCCTACGGCCTGTCGGCCTGCAACGACGACGCGCTGCAACTGCCTCCGGCCCGCGTGGCGCAGCGCGCGCGCCGCGCGGCCGAGTGGCTGGCCGAGGACGTGCTGCGCCGCTCCATGCCGCTGCCCAACCTCATGCGGCTGCGCGGGGCGCAGGCGGATTGATCACAGGGCGGCCCGCTCAGCGGCCGCCCCGCCGACGCTTCTCAACGCGTGCCGCGCGCCACCTGCGCCATGCGCGCCTCGAACTCGGCAAAGCGCCTGTCCAGGCGGGCCGTCTCCTCCTGCTTGAGCTGCGGCGGCAGGAAGCTGTAGCGCACGCCGTTGTAGGCCACGCGCTTGAGCTCGGCGTAGCTGGCCTTGTAGCGGGAGGCGTAGAGCATGTATTCGCCGCTGAGGTTGTTGCGCGAGACGCCGGCGTCGTCGGTGGACAGCACGAAAGGCACGCCCTGGCGCGCGTACAGCAGCACGGGGTGCGCGTCGCCCTTGACGCCCAGGATGAACTCGTTGCTGGAGAGGTTCACTTCCACGGCCACCGGGCGCTGCTTCATCTGCGCCATCAGCTCCAGCGCGCCGGCCTCGTGGGCGATGTCGATGCCGTGGCCTATGCGCTCGGCGCCCGCGACGGTGACGGCCTCGCGGATGTGCGAGCGCAACCCTTCCGGCGGCACCATGCCCAGCACCAGCTCGCCCGCGTGCAGGGCCAGCTTCACGTCCTTGAAGCGCGGCTGCTTCTTCAGGAACTGGAACATCCTCATGTGCAGCGCGTAGTCGCGCATGGCCACGATGCCGTTCTCGGGCCCCACGATGTTCACGCCCACGATCAGCTCCGGGCCGCGCACCGCCGCCTCGAAGGCGGTGTAGAGGCTGCTGAAGACGGTGGAGGCGGCGCTGTTGCGTGAGACGTAGGACAGGAAGCGCAGGCGAAAGGACTCGTCGTCCACGCCCGCGGCGGCTTCCCGGTGGGTCTGCAGGTACTGCTCGATGGACTGCTGCGTGGCGGCGTCGGTGCGCAGGTACGTGTAGGAGCGGATCAGCGCCTCCTCCACCTGCTCAACCGTGGCGTTGGCGGGCAGCTGGTCCAGCAGCGGCGAGTAGTCGGCCACGTTGTAGAGCGCCGGGCCGCCCTTGAGCATGGTCTCCATGTAGCCCAGGTTCTCGTCCAGGGCGCGGGCCTTGAGGTGCTTGAGCGCGAGGTTGTAGTTGTAGTCGGAGACGGCGCCGAAATAGCCGAAGGTGTCGAAGAACTGCTTGTCCGGCGGCGGCTGGTCGTGGACGTGGTTGCCGTAGTCCTTGTCCGACCAGCGCGTGAGCAGCTCGCGGTAGAAGCCGTTGTCGTTGCGCACCTGTTCCACGCTGATGCACTGGGCCTTTTGCGCGTCGGTGAGCGGCGTGGGCTTGCCGGTGCCGACCTTGAACTTCTCGATCTTGAGCGCCGGGTCCGTGGCGCGGTAGATGCAGTAGCCCAGGGCCTCGGTCCAGTCGAGATAGGTCTCGACGTAGATGGCGCCGGAGTAATGGTGGTGCAGGTCCGCGCCCTTGGGCATGAGCGTGGTGAACAGGGTCAGCTCGGCCAGCTTGGGCGAGCTGCCGGCCACGAGCTGGCCGTAGTAGCGGCTGGTGGCGGCGTAGTGGGCCGCATGGGCGCCGGCGGCGGCGTTGTCGCGCGCGGGCGCGAGCTGGGCCGCGAGTGCGCACGACAGCGCCAGCACGATCTTGCGAGGGGTCATGAAGGTTTCTCCCTGGAGCTTGTTGGTCTGTGGCCTGCGCCGCAGACGGCCGGCGCGCCGCCGCGCCCCGGGCGGGTGCGCGGCCGGCGCCATGCTAGCGCCGCGGCCGTGCCGCTCCGGCCGCGGCGGCACCAACTCGTCCAGCCACTACGATGACGGCCTTTTTCGCTACGGAGTCCCGCCATGACCGAACCTCAACGCCTCGGCACGCCCCTGTCCCCCACCGCCACGCGCGTGATGCTGCTGGGGTCCGGCGAGCTGGGCAAGGAAGTGCTGATCGCGCTGCAGCGATTGGGCGTGGAGACCATCGCCGTGGACCGCTACGACCACGCCCCGGGCCAGCAGGTGGCGCACCACGCGCGCACCATCGCCATGAGCGACCCCGAGGCGCTGCGCGCCCTCATAGAAGCCGAGCGCCCCGCGCTGGTGGTGCCTGAGATCGAGGCCATCGCCACGCCGGTGCTGCAGGAGCTGGAATCTCAAGGGCTCGTGCGCGTCATCCCCACCGCCCGCGCCGCGCGGCTGACCATGGACCGCGAGGGCATACGCCGCCTGGCCGCCGAGACGCTGGGCCTGGCCACCAGCCCCTACGCCTTTTGCGACTCGCTGCAGGAGCTGCAGGCGGCCATCGACGGCGCGAACGGGGCTGGAATCGGCTTCCCTTGCGTGGTGAAACCGGTGATGAGCAGCTCCGGCAAGGGCCAGAGCAAGCTAGACGGCCCGCAGGACGTGCAAAAGGCCTGGGACTACGCCATGGCCGGCGGCCGCGTCAGCCACGGCCGCGTCATCGTCGAAGGCTTCATTGATTTCGACTACGAGATCACGCTCCTGACGGTGCGCAGCGTGGGGGCGGACGGGCAGATCGAAACCAGCTTCTGCGCGCCCGTCGGCCACGTGCAGGTCAGCGGCGACTACGTGGAGAGCTGGCAGCCGCATCCGATGTCGGACGTGGCGCTGGAGAAGGCGCAGCACATCGCGCGCGCGGTGACGCAGGACTTGGGCGGCCAGGGCCTCTTCGGCGTGGAGCTGTTCGTCAAGGGCGACCAGGTGTGGTTCAGCGAAGTCAGCCCGCGCCCGCACGACACGGGCATGGTGACCATGGCCACGCAGTGGCAGAGCGAGTTCGAGCTGCACGCCCGCGCCATCCTGGGCCTGCCGGTGGACACTTCGCTCAAGAGCCCCGGCGCCAGCGCCGTGATCTACGGCGGCGTGGAAGGCCAGGCGCTGGTGTTCGACGGCGTGGCCGAGGCGCTGCGCGTGCCCGGCACCGACATCCGTCTCTTCGGCAAGCCGGAAAGCTTTGTGAAGCGCCGCATGGGCGTGGCGCTGGCCAGGGCCGAAGACGTGGAAACGGCCCGCACGCGCGCCAAGGAGGCGGCGGGCAAGGTCAAGCCGCGCCTGGGCTGAGCCGGCGCCTGTAAAACGGCGGCGCGGCAGCAAAATCAATTCAAGACGGCCCGGCTGGCGTCGCCGCCGGGCCCAAATTCAAACCACCGACATGAACCGCCAATAAGGCTCAGGCCGCCTTGGCGCAGCCGTGCTCCTTCAATACCCTTTCGGTGGATGCCGGGAATTTGAGTAATTTAGAGGCCGGCCGCCGCGGGCGGGCCACCAGCTCGCCGCCGCAATTGGGACAATGCCCCTTCAGCACGGTATCCGCGCAAGGGCTGCAAAACGTGCATTCAAATGAGCATATGCGCGCCTCGGCCGATTCCGGGGGTAAATCCTTGTCGCAGCATTCGCAGTTGGGACGGAGTTGAAGCATTTCAGGGTTTCCACTGAGAAAACGGCCTGACAGTATCGCCCATCGAAAAATCAGTCCAAGCATGACCCGCGTCAAACAGGCTTTGACTGGCGC
>NZ_JAXOJX010000098.1:0-23393 GCF_034427735.1 Azohydromonas lata | reverse complement strand
GAGATGTGTATAAGAGCCAGGACCAACGCCGCGCCGCGGGCGGATGAAGCGCACCGCCCCTGGCCGCGCCGCGGCCGCCTTGCCGGCGCTGCTGTGCGGCGCCACCCTGCTTTGGCCTCCCGGCGCGCACGCGGCTGCGGCCGATTGCGCCGCGCTGGCCGAGGACGCGCAGCGCCTGGCCTGCTACGACGCGCTGTTTCGCGCCGGCACGGCGCCGCCCGCGGCTGGCGTGGCTCCCGCGCAGCCTTTTGAGCGGGCGCCTGAGCGGGCGCCTGAGCGCACGCAGCCGCCCGGCCCGGTGGAGCCCGGCTCCATGCCCGTCTCCGGCGGCGCGCCCACGCCGCCGGCCGCCGGCACCGGGCTGGCGCTGAGCGAGGCGATGTCGCAGTACTGGGAGCTCACGCCCGCGGACAAGCGCGGCACCTTCGTGGTCAGGACGTACCTGCCCACCTACCTGCTGCCGCTGCACGTCACCAGCAGCCTCAACCGCCAGCCCTTCAGTCCCACGCGCGGCCTGGCGCCGGCACGGCCGGGCTACCGCTCGCTGGAAGCCAAGCTGCGCATCTCGCTGCGCGCCAAGATCGCCGAGGGGCTGCTGCTGCCGGACGCCGACTTGTGGTTCGCCTACACACAGCGCTCGCTGTGGCAGGTGTGGAACCGCGCGGAGTCCTCGCCCTTTCGCAATACCGACTACGAGCCCGAGGCGATCTACGTGGTGCCTGTGCCGCAAGCGCTGGGCGAGCTGCCCGGGGGCTGGCGCTGGCGCATGGTGCAGCTTGGGCTGGCGCACCAGTCCAACGGCCAGGGCGACGCGCTATCGCGCAGCTGGAACCGCATGTACTTCGGCACCGCCGCCGAGCGCGACGGGCTGGGCCTGCAACTGCGCCTGAACCACCGGCTCCAGTCCGACAGCGGCGACGACGACAACCCCGGCCTCACCCGCTACATAGGCAACGCCGAGCTCACCGCCAACTGGCTGCCCGGCGCGCACACGGTGCAGGTGGGCTGGCGCACGCACCTCACGGACTTCAGGCGCGGCTCGCTGCAACTGGACTGGACCTACCCCGTGCGCCGCGACAACCCGCAGGGTCTGCGCTGGTACGTCCAGCTCTTCACCGGCTACGGCGAAACGCTGCTGGACTACAACCACCGCCAGACGAGCCTGGGCGTGGGGGTGGCGCTGTTCAATTTCTGAGGGGACGCCTGCCCCTCACGTCCCAATCAACTGCGCCGCGCTGTCCGCCTGCGGCGTCACCAGCACCTGGTCGATGCGCGTGCTGTCCACGTCCATGACCTCGAAGCGGTAGCCGCTCCACACCGCGCAGTCGGTGCGCCGCGGGATGCGGCGCAGCGTGACCATGAGAAAGCCGGCCAGCGTGTCGTACTGGCCGCGCTGGGGCAGCTCCTCGGGGTCGATCTGCAGCGCGCGCAACACGTCGCCAATGGGCGTGAGGCCGTCCATCAGCCAGGAGCCGTCCTCGCGGCGGACGATCTGCTCCTCGTCGCCCGTCTGCACCAGGCTGCCCATGACGGTGCTCATCACGTCGTTGAGCGTGATCACGCCCACCACCAGGCTGTACTCGTTGACGATGACCGCGAAGTCCTCGTGCGCCTGGCGGAACTGCGACAGCACCTCCCACAGCGTCAGCCGGTCCGGCACCAGCAGCACCTTCTTCACCAGCGCGCTGCCGGCCTCGCCCCTGAGCGCAAGGGGCTCCTCGCGCAGCATGCGCGCGAACAGGTCGGCCGCATCCACGTAGCCCACGACCTGGTCGATGTGCCCGTCGCAGACGAGATAGGTCGAATGCGGCTGCGCCGCGATGCGGGCGCGGATGATGTCCTCGGACTCGTCCTGCAGCAGGTAGACGATGCGGTCGCGCGTGGTCATGGCGCTTTCCACCGTGCGCGTGTCCAGCTCGAACACGTTTTCGATCACCTCCTGCTCGCGCTCGTGCAGCACGCCGGCCTCGGCGCCGGCCTCGGTGAGCGCCAGGATGTCCGCGGGCGTGATGCGCTCGTCGCGCTGCTCCGGGAAGCCCAGCAGCCGCACCAGCGCATCGGCCAGGCCGTTGAACAGCCACACCACCGGGTGCAGCAGCCGCATGAACCCGCGCATCGCGGGCAGCAGCCGCATGGCCAGCCTCTCGGGCTGCGTCATCGCCAGCCGCTTGGGCAGCAGGTCGGCCAGCAGGATGAACAGCGACGTGACGATGGAAAACGAGACGATGAAGCCCGTGAGCTCGGCCGTGCGCGGCTCCAGCGCCTGGCCCAGCAGCGCCGCGGCAAAGGGGCTCAAGGCGTCCTCGCCCACCACGCCGCCCAGGATGGCCACCATGTTCTGGCCTATCTGCACCACGGTGAAGTAGTTGCCCGGGCGGGCCTGCACCTGCAGCACGGCTTCGGCGCGCTCCTCGCCCTCGTCGGCCAGTTGCCGCAGCCGCAGCCGCCGTGCCGAGGCCAAGGCGATCTCCGCCACGGAGAAGAAGGCGCTGAGCGCGATGAGGAACGCAATGGTGATCAGGCTGCCCGCGGAGCTCATGCAAGTCAGTGTAGTGCCGGGCAACGCGCCTGCCGGCCCGGGGCGTTGCGCCGGCACCTACCCCGCGGCGCCGGCCGCGCAAGAGCCGTTGCCCAGGCGACGAGGCCGCAGCTGCCTCGGCAGCCGCGCAGCCTCACTGGGCCGCCGCCGCGTCCTCCTGCAGCGGCACGCGCAGCAGCACCGTGGTGCCCGTGCCGGGCTGGGACTCGACGGCGAACTGCCCGCCCAAGGCCTCGATGCGCTCCTTCATGCCCAGCACGCCCCAGCCGGCGCGGCCGGCGCCGCCGTCGCGGCCCTCGGCGGCCTCGAAGCCCACGCCGTCGTCCTCCACGCTGGCCTGCAGGTGGCGGCGCGAGCGCTTGAGGCTCACGCTCACGCGCGTGGCCCCGGCATGCTTGGCGACGTTGTTGAGCGCCTCCTGGATGACGCGGAACACGGCCGCCTCCACCGGCGCGGGCAGCCGCTCGCCGTCCAGCCCGTGCTGCTCCAGGTCCACCGGCGTGGACGACAGCGCCGACCACGTCGCCACGTAGGCGGCCACGCCGTCGCCCAGGCCGCAGTCCTCCAGCGCGGTGGGCCGCAGCGTGAAGACGATGCGGTCCAGCTCCCGGTCCACCTGCTGCATGAGCGGCTGCAGCCGCCGCAGCCGCTCGCAGTCCTCGGCGTCGCGCTGCTGCTGCGTGACGGTGCCCACGGCCAGCGCCAGCGAAGAGAGGTACTGGCCCAGCGAGTCGTGCAGCTCGCGCGCGATGCGGCGCCGCTCCTCGTCCTGCACGTGCTCCACGCGGGCCAGCAGCGTGCGCAGCTCGCGGGTGCGGTCCTTCACGCGCTGCTCCAGCAGCTCGCGCACGCCGTGCACGGCGTGCGCGTCGGTGGCCGAGCCGAACCAGCGCAGCACGCGGCCGTCGTCGCCCAACTGCGGCTCGGCGCGCACCAGGTGCCAGCGGTAATGGCCGTCGTGGCCGCGCAGGCGCAGCTCGTTGTCCAGCGGCTGGTGCCGCCGCAGCGCTTCGTGCCAGCGCGCCACGGCCTCCGCGCGGTCGTCGGGGTGCACCACGTCGGCCCAACCGTCGCCCATGGCCTGGGCTTCGCTCTGGCCGGTGTATTCGCACCACCGCCGGTTGAACCAGTCGGCATGGCCGGCCGGGTCGGTGCTCCACAACAGGTCGGGCACCAGGTTGGCAATGGCATGCAGCCGCGCTTCGCTCTCGCACAGCCGCTGCTCGCCGCGCTTGCGCTCGCTGATGTCCTCGATGACGGCACAGCAGCGCAGCGGGCACCCCTGCGCATCGCGCACCACGTCGGCCGTCACCCGCACCCAGACCACGCCGCCGCCCTTGCGCCGGTAGCGCTTTTCCACCTGGTAGCTGGCCTCGCCGCGCATGAAGCGCTCGAACACCAGGCCGTCGGCGCCGCGGTCCTCGGGGTGATTGAGCTCGTCCACCGTCATGGCCAGCAGCTCGGCCTCGCCGTAGCCGGTGAGCGCACACAGCGCCGGGTTGACGCACAGGAAGCGGCGCGAGAGCGCATCCGTGTGCGCCATGCCCACGCTGCTGAGGTTGAACATCATCCCGGCCAGCCGGGCTTGCATCGCATCCAAGGCGTTCGACATCTCAAAGCGTTCCGTACTTCCCCGTCCCAGGGCGCCGGCCAGGCCAGCCTGGCCGCCCTACCCGGGACAGGCCCTCAGCATCCAGGCATTGCCGCAGGCAGATGTATCCAGGCGTGACGCGCCGGCTGCCCGCGCCATGCGCCCGGCGTGACAACCCGCACGCCGCAAGCTCTTTTTGTGCAGGCAACCGTGAAAGCACCGCTCAAAGCAATGTTTCCGCCGCCGAAAGAAAGCCACGGCCTGCGCGTGTGCAGGCCAGCGTCAAAGAATGGATGACTGCATGTTCAAGAACCTCGCGCTGGGCAAACGGCTTGCCCTGGCCTTCGCCGCCGTCATTGCGGTGTTCGTGGCGGTGGGGGCGGTGTCGCTCTACACGGGCGCGCGGCTCAAGGAGGCGGACAGCATCAACCAGCACACCTACGTGGTGCTGGACCGCGCGGCCAACATGCTCGCCGGCATGGTCAACATGGAGACGGGCACGCGCGGCTTCCTGCTCTCCGGCATGGACGGCCACCTGGGCCCCTGGAACGGCGGCCAGGCGGGTTTCGACAAGAGCTGGAACGAGCTCAAGTCGCTGACCGCCGACAACCCCGTGCAGCAGGCGCGCCTGGACGACATCAGGGCCAGGAGCGACGAGTTCAAGCGCGTGGCCGAGGGCCTGATCGCGCTGCGCCGCGAGGTGACGGCCGGCAAGAAGCCGCTGGATGCGCTCACAACCGAGTTCTCCCAGGGCCGCGACAAGGCGGCGATGGACGCCTTCCGCGCGCTGCAGGGCCAGATGACGACCATGGAAGAGGAGCTGCTCGTGCAGCGCAGCGCGGCCGCCGACTCGCTGCGCACGGTCAACAGGCTCTCCACCGCCCTGGGCAGCCTGCTGGCGGTGGTGGTGGCGGTGGCGCTGGGCCTCACCATTGCGCGCTCCATCACGCGGCCCATGCAGCGCGCGGTGCAGATCGCCGAAGCCGTGGCCGCGGGCGACCTGAGCCAGGGCCAGGCCCTGCGCGTGGACAGCAGCGACGAGACCGGCCGGCTGCTGGCCGCGCTCAAGCGCATGAGCGACAGCCTCGCCGCGCTGGTGGGCCAGGTGCGCTCGGCGTCCGACTCCATCGCCACCGGCTCCAACCAGATCGCCACGGGCAATGCCGACCTGTCGCAGCGCACCGAGGAGCAGGCCTCCAACCTGCAGCAGACGGCGGCGACCATGGAGGAGCTGAACGCCACCGTGGCCAACAACGCCCAGACCTCGCAGCACGCCACGCAACTGGCCGAACGCGCCAGCACGGCCGCGGGCCAGGGCGGCGAGGTGGTGGGGCAAGTGGTGGCGACCATGGAGCAGATTCAGGCCGCCAGCCGGCGCATCGCCGACATCATCGGGACGATAGACGGCATCGCCTTCCAGACCAACATCCTCGCGCTCAACGCCGCCGTGGAGGCCGCGCGCGCCGGCGAGCAGGGCCGGGGCTTCGCCGTGGTGGCCGGCGAGGTGCGCAACCTCGCGCAGCGCAGCGCCAACGCGGCGCACGAGATCAAGAAGCTGATCAACGACAACGTGCAGACCGTGGAAACGGGCACGCGGCTGGTGGACGAGGCCGGCCGCTCCATGACCGACCTCGTGTCCCAGGTGCAGCACGTGAGCGCGCTCATACGCGAGATCAGCGAGGCCACCAACGAGCAGACCAGCGGTATAGGCCAGCTCAACGACGCGGTGACGCAGCTCGACCACGTGACGCAGCAGAACGCGGCGCTGGTGGAGCAGTCGGCCGCCGCGGCCGAGAGCCTCAAGGCCCAGGCCCAACGCCTGGTCAGCGCCGTGGGGGTGTTCCGTATCGCCGCCTGAGCCCGGGCGCGCGTCCGCAGCGCGGCGTCAGCGCGCGCCGGCCAGGCGCTCCAGCGCGCCGTGCAACTGCAGCCGCGCGCCGCGCAGCACCCCGTGGCACTCGCAGGCGCGCGCGGCCAGGCCGGCGGCATCCAGCACGCGGATGCGCCCGCGGGCGTAGCGGATCAACCCGCCCGCCTGCAGCCGCCGCGCGCACTCGGTGACGCCCTCGCGCCGCACGCCCAGCAGCGCCGAGAGCCGCTCCTGCGTCATGGGCAGCTCCGGGCCCTGCAGGCGCTCGGAGGCCGTGAGCAGCCAGCGGCTGACCTGCTGCTCCATGCAGTGGTGGCGGTTGCAGGCCGCGATCTGCCCGGCCTGCGCCAGCAGCGCCAGGCTGGCGTGCATGACGGCCTCCTGAAGCGCGGGCAGCCGCCGGCACAGCGCGGCCAGCGCCGCCGCGGGCAGCCGCCAGGCGCCGCCGGGCACCTGCACCATGGCGTCGTGCGCCGCGGGCAGGGGGCCCAGGCAGGCTTCCCAGCCGACCAGCCCTTCCGCCCCCACGAGCGCCACCTCCAGCGACGCGCCGTTGCGCAGCACGCCCAGCGCCGACACCAGCGCGTCGTCCGGGAACCACACCTGCGTCACCGGCCGGCCCCGCTGCAGCAGCACGCGCCCGGCAGGCAGCGCCACGCGCTCCAGGCCGGCCAGGGCCCCGGCGGGCGCCAGCGCGAGCAGGAGCGCCAGCAGCCGGTTGCCCGCCGCGTCGCCGTCGGACTCCTCGCGGCGGGTGGATCGCGGCGCTTGGGCCGGCGCGTCAAGTGGGGCGGTGGCCGGGGCGGCCGCAGCGGCAAGGGTGCTGTGCATGGTCAAAGACTTTCGGCCAGGGGGATGCCGCTTGGGCTGGGCGCGCAGCCCGCCAGCTCGCGGGTGACGGCCTTCCACCATTGGGAGAAGGAACGGCAATGCGTGCGCGGCTCGGGAAACAGCCGCGGCGCCGGGCGGCAGCGCGCCAGCTTGGGCAGCCAGCGCTGCAGGTGCGGCTCGGCCACGGCCTGCACCGAGCGCGCACCGTGCAGCGCCTCGGCGGCCGTGGCGGCGTCGGTGCGCCAGACCACGTCGCACAGCTCGCCCATGCGGGCCTCGACGAAGGCCTGGCGCCGTGCGCTCCAGGGACGCGCGGCGTGGAAGTCCGTCAGCCACAGGCCCACGCGCACGGTGCCGGGCGGCAAGTCCGCAGGCGCCGCGCGCAGGGCCCAGGGGTGCACCAGCCAGACGTGGCGCTGCTCCACCGGCGCCGCCTCGGCCGCCGGCAGCCAGCGCCGCGTCTCACCCACCAGCGCGGGCTCCTGCACGCCGGATACGCCAGGCGCGCCGGCCTCGCCCGCCAGCACCGCGCCGGGGCGGCGGGCCAGGGCTTCCAGCGCCTCCCAGGGCGCCTCCAGGGCCGTGCCGGCGCAGTGCCAGGGCGGCGGCGCGAAGCGCGCGACGTTGGCGGCGTCGAACAGATAGGGCTTGCTGCTGGCCGTGCCGGCCACCCATTGCCAGCTCAGGTGGTTGCTGGCGAGGTCGCCGTCCAGCAGGTGCGCCCACAGCCAGTCGGCCCCGGCGCGCCAGTGCAGCTTGCGGTAATGCACCGCGTAGGCCGCCAGCCACAGGCGGGCATGGTTGTGCAGGTAACCGGTGTCGTAGAGGCTGCGCACGGCGCGGTCCACCACCGGCAAGCCGGTGCGTCCCTCGCGCAGGTCGGCAGGCAGCCCGGCCGCGTAAGCCGCATCGGCCAGCGGCCCGGGGTGCAGGGATTCGAAGATGCCCTCGCCCAACCGCGCCCACACGTGCCGGAAGTACTCGCGCCAGCCCAGCTCCTGCACCAGGCGGTGCTGCAGGTGCAGCGGCTGGCCGCCCGCGGCCACGGCCTGCAGCACCTGCAGCGGCGTCACGAAGCCGTGGGTGATGTAGGGCGACAAGCCCGTGACGGCGCCGTCGAGCGCGTTTCGGGAGCGGGCGTAGGCGGCGGCGTCCACCGCCGCCAGCCGCTCGCGCAGGGCCGCCTCGGTGGGCGGCCAGGCATCCTGGTTCATGGCCTTGAGTCCTGTTTGTCGCAAAGCTTAGGGGCCGACCTGCGCACGGCGCTCAAGGCGGATGCAAGGCAGAGGCGGCGGACCGCTTTTTCAGCGTCAAAGCCGTTTCAACAGGCCTGCGCCAAGGAAGCTTCCGATGCAAAGGCACGCCGCCACAGCCCTGCCATGACCCGCGCCAGGGTTAGCCCGGGGATGACGCAGCCGCATCACCAGCGCGCAAAGTCCATCTGCCCGGCATGACGGCGCGCTCCTAGAGTCCGCTCCCAGGCGCCCACCGCAGGCGCCACGCACCAAGGAGACAAGCGCATGAACCTCTCCCGCCGCCGCGCCCTCGCCGGGCTGGCCCTGGGCACCACGCTGGGCGCCGCCGCGTGGCCGGCCGCCGCCCAGGGCGGCACCGCCGGCTACCCCACCAAGCCGGTGCGCCTCATCGTGCCCGTGGGCGCGGGCGCGGCGCCGGACGTGGTGGCCCGCCTCATGGCCGAGCGCCTGGGGGCCCTGTGGAAGCAGACGCTGATCGTGGACAACAAGCCCGGCGCCGGCGGCATTCCCGGCATGTCGGCCCTGGCCCACGCGCCGGCCGACGGCTACACCCTGGGCTTCGTGCCCGCGGCCATGGCCACCATCACGCCGCTGATCTACAAGAACCCGCAGTTCAACCCCGATACCGACCTCACGCCCATTGCCACCGTGGGCACCAGCCCGCTGCTGCTGGTCACGCCGGCCAGCAGCGGCATCAAGACGCTGGCCGAGCTCGCCCGCCACGCCAAGGCGCAGCCGGGCAAGGTGAACTTCGCGGCGCCGCAGTCCAACTCGCTGCCGCACCTGGCCGGCGAGATGGTCAGCCGCGCCGGCCAGATGCAGCTCTTCTTCATCCCCTACCCCTCGCCGCCGGCCGCCGTCACGGCCGTGCTGTCCGGCGACGCGCTGCTCACCGCCGACGGACTGCCCGGGCTGCTGCCGCACATCAAGGCCGGCCGCCTGCGCGCCCTGGCCGTGACCTCGGACAAGCGCCTGCCCGGCTTCGAGGACATCCCCACCGTCGCCGAGACCTACCCCAGCTTCGAAGCCATAGGCTGGTTCTCCCTCTTCGCCCCGGCCGGCGTGCCCACCGCCGTGGCCGAGCAGCTCAATCGCGACGTGGCCCGCGTGATGCAGGCGCCGGAGCTGGTGGCCCGCCTGGCCGAGATGGGCATCTACCCGCGCACCGGCAGCGTGGCCGAGGCGCGCGAGTTCTATCAAGCACAGCGCGGCAGCATGAAGCGCATCGTGGCCGAGCTGGGCCTGCAGGCGCAGTGAACATGAACAACGTCTTCCTCTGCGACGGCCAGCGCACCCCCATAGGCCGCTACGGCGGCGCGCTGGCCGGGGTGCGCACCGACGACTTGGGCGCCCTGCCGATTCAAGCCCTGATGGCGCGCCACCCGCGCCTGGATTGGGCGCGGCTGGACGAGGTCTACTACGGCAACGTCAACCAGGCCGGCGAGGACAACCGCAACGTCGCCCGCATGTGCGCGCTGCTGGCCGGGCTGCCGGTGACGGTTGCGGGCGCGACCGTGAACCGCCTGTGCGGCTCGGGGCTGGAAGCCCTCGCCAGCGCCGCGCGCGGCATCGCCCTGGGCCAACTGGAGCTGGCCATCGCCGGCGGCGTGGAAGGCATGAGCCGCGCCCCGCTGGTCATGCCCAAGGCCACCAGCGCCTTCTCGCGCCACGCGGAAGTCCACGATAGCACCATCGGCTGGCGCTTCGTGAACCCGCGCATGCACGCGCTGCACGGCACCGACGCCATGGGCGAAACCGCCGAGAACGTGGCCGGGCGCTTCAACGTCAGCCGCGCCGACCAGGACGCCTTCGCCCTGCGCAGCCAGCAGCGCGCCGCGCAGGCGCAACGCGAGGGCGTGCTGCGCGAGGAGATCACGCCCGTGCCCGTGCCCGGCCGCAAGGGCGACGGCACCCTGGTCACGCAGGACGAGCACCCGCGCCCCGACACCACCGCGCAGTCGCTCGCGGCGCTCAAGCCGGCCTTTCGCGCCGGCGGCAGCGTGACGGCGGGCAACGCCTCCGGCGTCAACGACGGCGCCGCGGCGCTGCTGCTGGCCGGCGAGGCGGCGGCGGCGCGCGAGGGCCTCACGCCGCTGGCCCGCGTCATCGGCGTGGCCACCGCCGGCGTGGAGCCGCGCCTCATGGGCATGGGGCCGGTGCCGGCCGTGCGCAAGCTGCTGGCGCAGACGGGACTGCGCATCGGCGACTTCGACGTGGTCGAGCTCAACGAAGCCTTCGCCGCCCAAGCCCTGGCCGTGCTGCGCGAGCTGGGCCTGCCGGACGACGGCGCGCACGTGAACCCCCACGGCGGCGCCATCGCCTTCGGCCATCCGCTGGGCATGAGCGGCGCGCGGCTGGCGCTCACCGCCGCGCTGGAGCTGCGCCGCCGCGGCGGACGCTACGCGCTGTGCACCATGTGCATCGGCGTGGGCCAGGGCATCACGCTGGCCTTGGAGCGGGCCTGAGGCGCAGGCAGCCCACGGGGGCCGCCGGCCTTGGCCCCGGGCCGGCGTGGGCCAGGGCCCCTGGGGTACCCTCGCGCCCATGCTGAACCTGGAAAGAATCCGCGCCATCTCGCTGGACCTGGACGACACGCTGTGGCCCATCTGGCCCACCATTGACCGCGCAGAGCAGGTGCTGCACGAATGGCTCGTTCTCAACGCCCCGCGCACGGCGGTGCTGTTCGACAGCCCCGCCGCGCTGCGTGCCATCCGCAACGAGATGGCCCACCAGCGGCCGGACCTGAAGCACGACCTGAGCGCGCTGCGCCTGGAGTCCATCCGCCTGGCCCTGGGCCAGGCCGGCGACGACCCCGCGCTGGCCGAGCCGGCCTTCAACGTGTTCTTCGACGAGCGCCAGAACGTCACGCTCTACCCCGACGCCTTGCCCGCGCTGGAGTTCCTGGCCGCGCGCTACCCGCTGGTGAGCCTGTCCAACGGCAACTCCGACCTGCAGCGCATAGGCCTCTCGCGCTTCTTCGTGGGCAGCGTCTCGGCGCTGGAGTTCGGCGTGCCCAAGCCGGACGTGCGCATCTTCCACGCCACGGCCGAGCTGGCCGGCGTGCGGGCTGAGGAAGTGCTGCACGTGGGCGACGACGTGCTGCTGGACGTGCTGGCCGCGCGCAACGCCGGCATGCAGGCCGCCTGGGCCAACCGCGTGCAGGCGCTGTGGCCGCACGACGAGGCGCCGGACATCGAGTTCGCCAGTTTCACGGAGCTGTGCGACGCCCTGCGCTGAGCTTCACATCCATCACTCCGGTTGCCCGCGCAACGGCTGCGGCGCCGGCGCGAAGCGCAGCAGCAGATCGCTGAAGAACTCTGCCGCGGGCGTGAGCGGCAGGTCGGGCCTGCGGATCATCACGATGGTGGGCGCCGGAATGGAGTCCGCAATCGGGATGACCTGCAGCGCCTCGCGCGCCAGCGCGAAGTCGCTCCACTGCCGCGGCAGCAGCGCCAATAAATCGGTACTGGCCAAGGCCACCATCAGCGACAAGGCTGAGGCCGCCTGCAGCATCACGCTCGGCGGCGCCAGGCCGCGGCTGGCGAAGACGGCCGACAAATCCTCTTCGGCGTTGTAGTCCAGCGAGGGCGTGGCCCACTCCGCCTCCTGCAGCGCCGCCAGCGCGGCCGCGCCCGCCAGCGGGTGGCCCTTGCGCCCAACCACCACGCGCGTGTTCTCGAACAGCGGCGTGGACAGCAGCCCCGGCGCCGGCGGCTGGCGCGGCGAGGCGCCGATGAAGAAGTCCAGCGCACCGTTGCGCAAGCGACCTTCCAGGTCCGGAAACAGCCCCTCGATGAGCTTGAGCTTGACGCGCGGATAGCGCCGCTGGAACGCCGGCAGCACGTGGGGCAGCAGGCCCACGTGGGGCATGATGGACAAGCCCGCCGTCAGCGTCCCCTCCTCGCCGCCCGTGGACTGCAACAGCTCGTCGCGCGCGCGGCGCACCTCGTTGACCACCAGGCTGGCGCGCTGGTAGAGCAGCCGCCCCGAGGCGGTGAGCACCATGCCGCGCGGATCGCGCTCGAACAGCACCACGCCCAACTCGCGCTCCAGCGCGCGGATGCTCTTGGTCAGTGCCGGCTGGTCCAGCCCCAGGTGGCGCGCCGCGGCGCGCAAGCTGCCCTGCTCGACGATGGCCACCATGCCCGTCAACTGCTCGATCTTCATGGGGTCAACCTGGGGATGCCACGGCGTTATCAGGCTGGGCATCTTGCCATCTTCTTGAGCATCTCCCCGGTGCCTACAGTGGACTCGTCCACCACACCCACCGAGGAGACAAAAGCGATGAAGACGGACAGGAAAAAGGCCCTGGTCACAGGCGGCGCCACGGGCATAGGCCGCGCCGCGGCGCTGGCGCTGGCCGGCGCGGGCTACGACGTGGCCATCGTCTACGGCTCCAGCGCGCAGGCCGCGCGCGAAACGGCGGCCGAGGCCGAGAAGCTCGGCGCCCGCACCCTGCTGCTGCAGTGCGACGTGAGCGACGACGCCGCCGTGCGCGCCACGCTGCGCCAGGTGGAGGAGGCTTTCGGCCACCTCGATGCGCTGGTCAACAACGCCGGCACCACCGCCACCTGGAAGGTCAAGGACCTCGAAAGCCTGGACATGGCCGAGTGGGACCGCACCTTCGCCGTCAACGTGCGCGGCACCTTCCAGGTCACGCGCGCCGCCGTGCCGCTGCTGAAAAAGGGCAACGCGCCGTCGGTGGTCAACACCGCCAGCATCGTGGGCCTGCGCCCGGGGCCGCAGCCCCTGCCCTACGCCGCCAGCAAGGCCGCGGTGGTCAACCTGACCAAGACGCTGGCCTGGAACCTGGGTCCCGAGATCCGCGTCAACGCCGTCGCCCCCGGCTGGATGGAAGGCGAGTGGATGCAGCGCATGCTCGGCGACAAGTACGACGACCTGATGGGCAAGCGAGGGAAACTCACGCCGCTCAAGCGCTGCGTGACGGCCGAGGACGTGGCCGAGACCATGCTCAACCTCATCCAGGCCAACCGCTTCGTCACCGGCGAGGTGGTCGTCATCGACGGCGGCTTCACCGCCTCCACCTGAAGCCGGAGGCCGCCATGATGGATGGATTCGTCCCCTTCCCCGAGGACTTCTCGCGCCGCTACCGCGCCCAGGGCTACTGGCAGGACCGCTCGCTGGCCCAGGAGTTCTCCGCGGTGTTTCAACGCTTCGGCCCGCGCACCGCGCTCATAGACGGCAAGCGCCGCTACACCTACGCGCAGCTCGATGCGCTGAGCGACAACCTCGCGCTCAACCTGCTGGCGCTGGGCCTGCGCCCGCGCGACCGCGTCGTCCCCACGCTGCCCAACGTGGCGGAGTTCGTGATCCTGTACTTCGCGCTGCAGAAGATGGGCGCCATCCCCATCGCCGCGCTGGTCACGCACCGCTTCGCCGAGATCAACCAGTTCACGCAACTGGCCCAGGCGCGCTGCTGCGTCTACCCGGAAAGCGCGGGCGAGCTCAAGTTCGCCCCCGTCATAGACCGCGTGCAGGCCGCCAACCCCTGCCTGCAACTGCGCCTGGTGCTGGGCCAGCCGGGGCCGGGCGAGCACTCGCTCACCGAGCTGATCGCCAAGCCCGCCCAGGACGACGCGAGCACGCTGCGCGAGCTGGCCATAGACCCCTGCGACCCCTGCATTTTTCAACTCTCCGGCGGCACCACGGGCATCCCCAAGCTGATCCCGCGCACCAACAACGACTACGCCTACAACTCCAAGGTCGCCGCCGACGTGGCGGGCGTGGACGCCGGCTCGGTGCTGCTGCTGGTGCTGCCCATCGCCCACAACCTGCCCCTGGCCTGCCCGGGCATCCAGGGCTTCATGTTCAAGGGCGCCACCGTCGTGCTGCACGCCAACACGCGGCCGGCGGAGATGTTCGCCCTCATCCAGAAGCACGGCGTGACGCACCTGAAAGTGGTGCCGGCCCTGCTGATACGCCTGATCAACGACCCGGCCATCGCCGACTTCGACCTCTGCAGCGTGCAGCAGATCCAGAGCGGCGGCCAGCGCATGCAGCCGGAAGTGCGCCTGCGCACGCGCCAGCTCTTCCGCAACGCTTTTGTGCAGGAGAACTTCGGCATGAGCGAGGGCTTGCTGATGTTCGTCCGCCACGGCGACCCGGAAGACGTGCTGCTCGAAACCTGCGGCCGCCCCGTGTGCCCGGACGACGAAGTGAAGCTCATCGACGACGAGGGCCGCGAGGTGCCGTACGGCGAGGTCGGCGAGCTGGCCTGCCGCGGCCCCTACACGCTGCGCGGCTACTGGGGCGTGCCGGACTACAACGCGCGCCAGTTCACCGCCGACGGCTTCTACCGATCCGGCGACCTGATGCGAAAACACTCCAGCGGCAACTACATCGTCGAGGGCCGCAAGAAGGACCTGATCAACCGCGGCGGCGAGAAGATCAGCGCCGAGGAAGTGGAAAACCTCATCCTCATGCACCCCGCGGTCCAGAACGTGGCCTGCGTCCCCATGCCGGACGCCGCACTGGGCGAAAAGATGTGCGCCTTCGTCATCCCGCGCCGCGGCGCCACGCTCACGCTGCCGGAGCTGACAGCGTTCCTGCTCACCCACGAGATCGCGAAATTCAAGCTGCCGGAGCGGCTGGAGTTGATGAGCGATTTCCCGGTCTCCACCTTCGGCAAGGTGTCCAAGAAGGCGCTGGGCGAGATGGTGGCGCAAAAGCTGGCCGACGAATCCCGGGCCCCGCACACGCCGCAGACCGCCTGAGGTCGCACGCTCAACCAACACGTACACAGGAGACAACCCCATGCGCATCATCGACCTGCACTGCTACCCCGGCACCCAGACCTGGATCGACGCCCAAGGCCCCTACCCCGCCGAGCTGGCGCGCTACTGGAAGCGCGACTGGGTCGCCAAGAGCGAGGAAGACGTGATCAAGGAGTTCGAGGCCGCCGGCGTCCAGGCCTGCCTGGTGGCGCTGGACCTCGAAACCACCGTCGCCACGCCGCCCTGCACCAACGAGTACGTCCACGGCATGTGGCAGCGGCACCCGCAGCGCATCCTGCAATGCTGGGGCGCGGTGGAACCGGCCAAGGGCGAAATCGCCATCCGGCAGGTCAGGAAGGCCGTCCAGGAGCTGGGCTTCGTGGGCTTCCACTTCCACCCCATCATGCAGCACTTCGCCGTCAACGACAGGCGCTTTTATCCGCTGTTCGAAGAGATCGACGCGCTAGGCGCGGCGGTCATGGTCGACGTGGGCACCACCGGCATGGGCGCGGGCATGCCCGGCGGCAACGGGGCCAGAATCCGCCACGCCCACCCCGGCGCAATCGATGACCTCGCAGCGGATTTCCCGAACCTGAAGATCATCATGGCCCATCCCGGCTGGCCCTGGGTCGAAGAGACCACCGCCGTCGCCCTCCATAAAGGCAACGTCTACTGGGAAATGTCGGGCTGGGCCCCCAAGCACTTCCCCGGCAACCTGAAAGTCGACATCCGCGGCCGGCTGCAGGACAAGATCATGTTCGGCAGCGACTACCCCAGCCTGCCCTACGAGCGCATCCTGCGCGAATGGGCCGAGCTGGGCTACGCCGACACCGTCATGGAAAAAGTCATGCACGGCAATGCCGAACGCGTGCTGGGGCTGTGACGCAATGCTGGATGCCGACGCACCCATCCTCTTCGAACGCCGCGGCGCCGTGGCGCTGCTCACGCTCAACCGGCCGGCCACGCGCAACGCGCTGGACGGCGAGGCGATGTACGCGGCCTTCGAGTCGCTGTTCGAGCAGCTCAACGCCGACCTGAGCCTGGGTGCCGCCGTGCTCACCGGCAGCGGCAGCGCCTTCTGCTCCGGCGGCGACGTGGCCCAGATGCGCGAGCGCGCCGGCATGTTCGCCGGCAGCCCGCAAGAGATTGCCGGGAACTACCGCCAGGGCATCCAGCGCATCCCGCGCGCCTTCCAGCGGCTGCACCTGCCCATCATCGCCGCCGTCAACGGCCCGGCCATAGGCGCCGGCAACGACCTCGCCTGCCTGTGCGACATCCGCATCGCCGCCACCACCGCGCGCTTCGCCGAGAGCTTCGTGAAGGTGGGCATCGTCCCCGGCGACGGCGGCTGCTGGCTGCTGCCGCGCGTGGTCGGCGCCTCGCGCGCCGCGGAACTGGCTTTCACCGGCGAGGCCATCGATGCGCAGGAAGCCCTGCGCATCGGCCTGGTCTCGCGCGTGGTGGCCCCTGAGGCGCTGCTGGACGAGGCGCTGGCCCTGGCCGGCCGCATCGCCGCCAACCCGCCGCAGGCGTTGCGCTGGACCAAACAGCTGCTGCTGCAGGCCCGCACCGAATCGCTGGACGAGGCGCTGGACGCCGCCGCCCGCTTCCAGGGCCTGGCCCACCACACGGCCGACCACGCCGAGGCCGTGGCCGCCTTCTTCGACAAGCGCCCGCCGCGCTTCGGCCAGGGCGAAGGAACATGAGCGACGACCTCCTGCTGCTGCAGCGTCCCTCCCCCGGCGTGGCCCTGCTGCGCCTGCACCGCCCAACCGTGCTCAACGCGCTCAACCTCGCGCTGCGCCGAGCGCTGGCCGCGGCCTTCGAAAGCCTGGAGGCGGACGAGAGCGTGCAAGCCATCGTGCTGGCCGGCGGCGAGCGCGCCTTTTGCGCCGGCGCCGACCTGCACGAGTACGTGGACGCCACGCCGCCGGACATCATCGGCCGCCACATGGACCGCCTCTGGGGCGCCATCGCGCGCTGCCGCAAGCCCGTCATCGCCGCCGTGCGCGGCCACGCCCTGGGCGGGGGCTGCGAGCTGGCCCTGCACGCCGACCTCATCGTCGCCGGCCAGGGCGCGCGCTTCGGCCAGCCGGAGGTGCTGATCGGCCTCATGCCCGGCGGCGGCGCCACGCAGCGGCTCACGCGCGCCGTGGGCAAGTTCCGCGCGATGCGGCTGCTGCTGCTGGGCGAGCCCATCGGCGCCGCCGAGGCGCTGGCCCTGGGCCTGGCCAGCGAAGTGGTGCCGGACGACGAAGTGGAAAGCCACGCCCTGGCCCTGGCCGCGCGGCTGGCCGCCGGCCCGCAACAGGCCGTGCGCTTCATCAAGGAGGCCGTCATCGAGGGCATGAACCTGCCGCTGGAACAAGGCCTGCAGTTCGAGCGCAAGTCCTTCCAGTTGCTGTTCGCCACCGGCGACAAGACCGAGGGCATCCGCGCGCGGCTGGAAAAGCGCAGCCCGCGCTTCGGACAGCCGTAGCACGCCACCCCGGGCGGCGCAGCCCTCGCGACCGTCCGGGACCGTGCCTTGCCTCGGCCGGACTTCCGCGGGCCGCATCGCCGGCCTCGATCACCCCGCCAAGGAGCAACGCACGTGATCCAGACCCAGGGCTATGCCGCCAAGGACGCCTCCAGCCGCCTGGAGCCCTTCACCTTCGAGCGCGAGGAACCGGCCGCCGACGAGGTGCAGATCGAGGTGCTGTATTGCGGCATCTGCCACTCCGACATCCACCAAGTGAAGAATGAGTGGGGCAACAGCGTCTACCCCTGCGTGCCCGGCCACGAGGTGGTGGGCCGCGTCACGCGCGTGGGCGAGCGCGTCACCCGCCACGCCGTGGGCGACCTCGTGGGCGTGGGCTGCATGATCGATTCGTGCCGCCACTGCGCCCCCTGCCGCCTGGGCGAGCAGAACTACTGCGAGGGGCCCAACAGCTGGCTGGCCACCTACAACGGCCCCATGGTTCCCAAGGCGAAGGCGCCGGACAAGAAGAACCGCTACGGCCGCGACAACACCTTCGGCGGCTACGCGGACTCGCTGGTGGTGAAGGAGGACTTCGTCCTGAAAGTGCCTGCCAGCCTCAAGCCGGAGGTGGCCGCGCCCATCCTGTGCGCCGGCGTCACCACCTGGTCGCCGCTGCGGCACTGGAAGGTGCAGCCCGGGCAGCACGTGGGCGTGATCGGCTTCGGCGGCCTGGGCGACATGGCCGTCAAGCTCGCCCGCGCGCTGGGTGCGCAGGTCACCGTGTTCACCCGCACCGAGGACAAGCTCCAGGACGCCCAGCGCCTGGGTGCGCAGGGCGTGCTGGAAGGCGACGAGGCGGCGCTGAAGCAGCTGGAGCGCAGCCTGGACTTCATGCTCTCCACCGTGCCGGAGAAGCACGACTTGAACCCCTTCATCCCGCTGCTCAAGCGCAATGGCGCGCTGGTGGTGGTGGGTGCGCTGGAGCCCATGGCGTCGGTGAACAACCAGGAGGTGGCCTTCCACCGCCGCAGCGTCGCGGGCTCGCTCATAGGCAGCATCGAGGAGACGCAGGAGGTGCTGGACTTCTGCGCCGAGCACGACATCGGCCCCGACGTGCAGCTCGTCCGCATCCAGGACGTGAACGAGGCCTTCGACAGCGTGGAGCGCGGCGAGGCGCGCTTTCGCTACGTCATCGACATGGCCTCGCTCAAGGGCGAGGCCGCCGCCGCGCCCTGATGGAACGCCTGTGCGGCGCGCGAGCGCGCTTCAGGCCAGCCTGAAGCGCTGCACCGAGTGCGACAGCGCCTGGGCCTGCTCCTTGAGGCTGGCGGCGGCGGCGGCCGACTCCTCCACCAGCGCGGCGTTTTGCTGCGTGGCGTGGTCCAGTTGCGAGACGGCCTGGTTGATCTCGCCAATGCCCTGCGACTGCTCGCCCGCGGCCTGCGTGATGCGGGCGACGATGTCCGAGACGCGCTGCACGCTCTGCACCACGCCGTCTATGGTCTTGCCCGCGGCCTGCGCCTCGTGGCTGCCGGCCTGCACGCGCTCCAGGCTGTCGCCGATGAGCGTCTTGATCTCGCGCGCGGCCGTGGCGCTGCGCTGGGCCAGGGCGCGCACCTCGCTGGCCACCACGGCGAAGCCGCGGCCGTGCTCGCCGGCGCGGGCGGCTTCCACCGCGGCGTTCAGGGCCAGGATGTTGGTCTGGAAAGCGATGCTGTCGATCACGCCGACGATGTCGCCGATGCGGCGCGAGCTGTCGTTGATGGCTTCCATGGTGGTGACCACGCGCAGCACGGCCGCGCCGCCCTGGCCGGCCACGTCGGAAGCGCTGCGCGCCAGGCGGTCGGCCTCGTTGGCCGACTCGCTGCTCTGGCGCATGTTGCTGGAGATCTGCTCCACGGAGCTGGCGGTCTGCTGCAGGCTGGCCGAGGTCTGCTCGGTGCGGGCGCTCAGGTCGTTGTTGCCCGCGGCCACCTCGGAGCTGGCGGTGCTGATGCCGTCCACCGAGGCGCGGATCTCGCCCACGAGGCGGCGCAGCGCGTCCTGCATGCCGCTGATGGCCTGCAGCAGGCGGCCCACCTCGTCGCGCGTGTCGGCGCGCACGTCGGTGCTCAGGTCGCCCGCGGCGATGCGCTCGGCCGTGGCCTGGGCCTCGGACAGCGGGCGCACGATGCTGCGCGTGAGCAGCCAGCCCAGCACGCCGGCCAGCAGCGCGCAGGCCACGCTGGTGGCCACCAGCCTCGTGCGTATGGAGGCCAGCTCGGCGTTCACGTCCTCGCCCACGGCCGCGCTGCGCGCCTGCTCGAAGCGGGCCAGCTCGGTGGCCGCGGCCGTGTAGTCCACGGCGGTGCGCTTGAACTGCTCCGCGAGCTGCGCCAGTGCGGCGGCATCGGCCGGCGGCGACTTGAGCAAGACCTCGCGCTGCTGCAGGTACTGCGCGCGCACCTGCGCCAGCCGATCGGTGATGTCGCGGGCCTGTGGCGAAGCTTCCAGCTCGCCGAAGCGCTTCTGGATCTCGGTGGTGCGCGTGGTCACCTTCTTCATGTCGTCGGCGAAGACGGCGCCCAGCGACTTGTCGGCGCTGAACACGATGGCCAGCGCGCGCTGCGAGTTGAGCACGATGTTCTCGCGCCACTCGGTGGCCAGCCGCTCGCGCTCGGCCTGCAGGCCGGTGAGCTCGCGGGTTTCGTCCTGCGCCCGCCCAAGCTGCCAGAAGGCCGTGGCGGCCAAGGCGGCAATGAGGCAGACGATGAGGGCAAAGCTCAACGCCAGCCGGGTGCCAATCTTGAGGTGTGAGAGCTTGTTCATCGCTTGCGTGTCGTGCCCCGTTGAGGGGTCTGGAGTGGGGGCAGGGCCGATCGGTCCTTCATTTCTCGACACGCTCGCGCGGCGCTTGAGCCAGGCCGACCAACGTCGGGCCGCGTTTTCACACTGTGGACACACATCGGCGCCGTTTCGACCCCGGGCCCGGGAATTGCCCCAGGTGCGGCTTGGGGTTGTACACGGGGACAAACGCCATGCAGCCAGCCGATGCGGCACCGAGCGAGCCTCTACAAGCGGCGGAGCAGTTGTTGATCCAGCAGTGCCGCCTGGCGCTGCAGCAGCGGCAACAGGGAGGGCCGGGGGCCGAGCGCGCAGCGCGGCTGCTGCGCACCATGCAGGAGAGCCTGGCGTTGATGCGCGAGACCTCGCGCCTGATCGGTGAGCTCAAGGCGCAGGCCGGCGCCGCCCAAGCCTCATCGGTACTGGGAGTGGACGCGGACGCGTTGCCGCTTGGGCCGGCGTCGGCCCCGCCCCCTGCGCTGCAGCCGGCCTTCGAGGCGCTGGAGCGTGCCCGGCTGGTGGAGGAGGAGCGCCGCCGCATTGCCCGCGAGCTGCACGACACGGTGGGACAGCAGCTCTGTGCGCTGCGGCTGACGGTGGCGGACCTGCAGTCGGCCACCAGCGGTGCGCTGCTGGGCAAGCGGCTGGCGCTGCTCACGCGGCTGGCCGAGGCCGCGGACATGGAGCTGGACCGCGCGGTGTTCAGCCTGCACCCGCCCGCCCTGGCACAGCGCGATCTGGTGGACGCGGCCAGCGGCCACGTGGCCGATTGGTCGCGCCTTTTCGGTGTGCCAGTGGACTTTTTCGCCATCGGCCTGGAGAAGCGCCAGTTGCCGCGACCGGTGGGCGCCACCGTGTACCGCGTGCTGCAGGAGGCGCTGACCAACATCGCCAAGCACGCGCACGCCACGCGCGTGAGCGTGGCCCTGTCCGCCCGCGACGGGCAGTTGAGCCTGTGCGTGGAGGACGACGGCAGCGGCTTCGTCCCTGAAGCCACACCGGGCCACCGGCTGGGCCTGCGCGGCATGCGCGAGCGCATCGCGGCCCTGGGCGGGCGGCTGGAGCTGGAATCGGCGCCGGGCCAGGGCACGACGCTGCTGGTGCACATCCCGCTGCAGCCACGGCCCGCCGCCGGCACACCCCGCCGGCTACCGGCAACAACGGCGGGCGAGGTGGCGGGCGGGTAAGCCCGTCAGCCGGCCGCCCGCGCCAGCAACCACTTGGCCACCGCGGCGGCGCTGCGGAATTCGTCGGCGCTGCGGGCCGGCACGTCCGCACAGCGCTGCAGCCACAGGCGCGCCAGCGCCTGGCCGGGGCCGATTTCCAGCACCGCGTCCACGCGCTGGGCCTGCACGGCGTCCATGCATTCGTCCCAGCGCACGGTGGCGGCGATCTGCGTGGACAAAGCTTCGCCTGCCCGCGCGGCGTCGCGCACGCGGCCCAGGGCGTTGCTCAACAGCGGCACGCGCGGGCGCTGCAGGGCCACGCCTTCCAGCACGCGGCCGAAGGCCTGGGCCGCCGGCCGCATCCAGCGCGTGTGCGAGGCCAGCGCCACGTTGAGCCGCGTGCAGCGCGCGCCCTGGCTTTCCGCGGCCGGCTGCGCCTCATCCAGCGCACCGCGCAGGCCGCCCAGCACCACGCTGTCCGGGCCGTTGCGGATCGCCTCGTCCAGGTCGAAACGCGCGCGCAGCGCGGCTTGGGCCTCGGCAGCCAGCCCGGTGACGGCGAGCAAGCCCGTGCCGGCCGCGGCGGCCGCCGCGTCCATGCAGGCGGCGCGCTCGCGGGCCAGCGCCAGCGCGGTGGGTGCGTCCATCACGCCGGCCGCGCAAAAGGCGGGCATCTCTCCCACGCTGTAGCCGGCCACCACCGCGGGCGGCGGCAGCAGCGGCGCGAGCTGATGCCAGGCCGCCAGCGCCAGCCCGGTGAGCAGCACTTGCGCATGGGCGTTGCAGCCGGCCCAGGCGGGGTCGCCCAGGCGAGCGCGCCAGTCGGCGCCCAACGCAGCCTCCACGGCCTGCACGGTGTCGTCGCGCTCCAGCCAGGGCAGCATGCCGGCGTGCTGCATGCCCTGGCCGGAGAAGACCAGCGCGTAGCGCAGGGGGCTCATGGCTCGTGACCCACCCGGCTCAGGAAGCAGGCGGCAGCCAGCATGTCGGCGCAGCCGCCGGGCGACAGACGGCGGGCCACAAAGGCCCTGTGGATGTCCCAAGCGCGCGCCAGCGCGTGCGCGTCGGCGGCGCCGCCGGCGGCCTGGAAGCTGCGTGCATGGTCGCGGGCGAAATTCAAACCCTCCAGGCCGCCGCGGTGGGCGAGGTTGCTGTCGTCCAGCTCGGCCATCAGGGCAAAGAACACGTCCAGCCGCGTGCGCGGCAGGTCCAGCCCGCGGCGCTGCGCGCGGCGCCAGGCCGGCACCGCCGTCTCGAACAGCACGGGGAACCCCAGCGCCGCCTCCTGCGAGGCGCTGCGCAGCTTGAAGCGGCGCGCGGCCAGGCCGCCGGGCAGCGTGGGCACACGCTGGGTGCGCGCCGTCAGTGCCTGGCCCCAGTGCGCGCGCAGGCTGGCGCGAATCGCCTCCGCGCCGCGCTGGCCGCCCTGCACTTGCGCCGCGCCCGTGGCCGCGCACAGCAGGCCCAGCACGAAGATGGCGCCGCGGTGGGTGTTGATGCCGCCGGTGGCCGCGAGCATGCGGGCCTCGGCGGCGATGCCGCAGCGCTCCAGCTCGGCAAAGGGCACGCGTTGCGCGCCCAGCTCGGCCATGCGGACGAAGTAGCGGCGCAGCGCGAAGAGGCTGCGCATGAAGGTGTGGGCGTCCATGTCGTCGTGGCTGCCGCTGTCCACGAAGGACACCAGCCCCGGCTTGGGCGCGAGGGCCAACTCGTCGTGCAGCGCCAGCGTGGCGGCGCGGCCTATGGCGGCGGGCGACAGGTGCACCGCGGCCTTGGGCACCGCCGCGTGGACGGCCCCCGGCACGCTGGCCAGCGCGGGCGCGCTCATGCCGCTTGCGCCAGGGGCGGCGCCGTCCAGCCGGCCGGCAATTCGGCCTCCAGCGCCGCGCCGTGCAGGCGCTTCACCAGCAGCGCGCGGCTGTGGCCGGCGCGCCAGGCGGCCCATTCGCGCCAGGCGACGGCGCCGCCGTCGGGGAAGACCAGCTCGCCATCCACGCGCGGACGCTGCGGGGCGTGGCGCAGCAGCAGCGCGGCGGCGGCATCGGCCTCCAGGGCATGGGCCACGGGCAGCCACAGGTCCAGGTCGGAGTGCGGGTGCAGGTAGCGCTGCGCCGAAAGCTGC